>WLQV01000042.1 GCA_009697555.1 Actinomycetota bacterium
CTTCGATTTTTACTAAATGCGGAATCGCAACTGTGAATGCACCACTTGCACGCGCGGCGGTGACGCCAGTTAGTGAATCCTCAAGTATCAGACATTGAGTGACATCAACGCCGAGGAGTTCGGCCGCTTTCAAATATCCTTCAGGTGATGGTTTTGGTTCTGAAACATCGTTGTAGGAGATGGAGATGGCAAAGGGATGCGGTGCAATCCTGGAGAGGGCTGCATCTACAAGTGATCGACTACTTGCGGAGACTAGCGCCATTGGATACTGCTTCACGCGCTCCAATAATTGTGCGGCACCCTCAGTGAATTTCGCTGAGCTTGCCATTTTTACTTCCATAATTGCCACGACTGTCTTTACAAAAAACTCTGGATCTTTCTCGCCGGTAGATTTTTCGACCATGTAATTTGCCATACGCATCATTGGACCACCCAAGCAATGCTCTTGATCTGAAAGTGTCCAGTTGTATCCCTGCGGCGCCATTGTCTCTTGCTCTGCTTCGAGCCATAAGGGTTCTGAATCAATCAGCGTGCCATCCATGTCAAAGAGGATCGCTTGAAATTTCTCGTTACCGCCCTCAGTTGGCATTGAAATATTTTGCTTCTGGATGATGAACAATAATTGCAGATGTTGATTGCTCAGGATGCAATTGGAACTCTTCGGAAAGTTCCACACCAATCCGTTCTGGTTCGAGCAGCTCGCAGAGTTGTACTTGCTGTTCAAGATCAGGGCAGGCCGGATAACCAAATGAATAACGCGATCCGCGATAACCCTGATCAAGAATTTCCTGCAATCCAGTGGCATCTTCCTTTGCAAGGCCTAGCTCTTCGCGCACACGTGCATGCCAGTGTTCTGCTAAACCTTCAGTAAGTTGAACGGAGAGGCCATGCAACTCTAAGTAGGCGCGATACTCATCTTTCGCAAAGAGTTCGGCAGCGGCCTCACTGACGCGGCTACCCATTGTCACAACGTGAAATGCCACAACATCGGTTTTACCGCTGTCTGCCGATGCGAAGAAATCACTTAAACATAATCGGCGATCGCGACTTTGGCGTGGGAATGAGAATCGGGTTCGCTCCTTACCTTTTTCAGGACCTTCGTGATGTAAAACGATTAAGTCGTTACCTTCGCTCACGCATGGGAAATATCCATAAACCACTGCGGCATTGAGCCAGCCCTGTGATTGCACTTCATTCATCAACGAGCGCAAGCGCGGACGGCCTTCACTCTCGGCCATCTTCTCGTACTCACCACGTTTGCCTTGCAAGCCCCATTGGCCAACGAAGAGGGCGCGCTCATCCAACATTCCAGAGTATTGCGCGAGTGGAATACCTTTAACGATTCGGCTACCAAAAAATGGCGCAACTGGAATCGAGTTATCACTTGCAACATCACTGCGTCGAGTATCGAGAACTGTATCGGCAGGTTTCACAACTCTGGTGCGACGCTCGCGAAGTTCAGGCAAGGCTGCTCCCGCTTCGCCACGCTTAATCGACATGATTGTGTCCATGAGCGCCAGACCTTCAAAGGCATCGCGCGCATAGCGCACTTCCCCATCGAACATACTGGAGAGATCTTGTTCCACGAAGGCACGCGTGAGCGCCGCGCCACCGAGTACTACCGGCCACTCTTTCGCTAGCCCGCGACTATTTAACTCCTCTAAATTCTCTTTCATAATGACAGTTGACTTCACTAGTAAGCCACTCATACCAATGGCATCGGCTTTAGCCTCTTGTGCAGCATCGATAATTTGATTGATGGTCTGTTTAATTCCAATGTTGACTACGTGATAACCATTATTAGACAAGATAATGTCAACTAAGTTCTTGCCAATGTCATGGACATCGCCCTTAACAGTTGCAAGCACCATTGTGCCGCGACCGCCCTGTGCACTCTTCTCCATGTGCGGCTCAAGATAGGCAACTGCAGCCTTCATTACTTCTGCGCTGCGCAAGACGAAGGGAAGTTGCATCTCTCCTTTACCAAAGAGCTCACCGACCGTCTTCATACCTTCTAAGAGGTAGCTATTGATAATTTCAAGTGCCTTATGTCCAGCGGCAAGTGATTCATCGAGATCGCCATCTAAGCCAACCTTTTCACCATCGATGATGCGACGGGTCAAGCGCTCGGTAAGTGGAAGTGCTGCTAACTCTGCGGCACGTGATTGGCGACCTGTTGCAAGCTCCACGCCTTCAAATAGTTCGAGGAAGACAGTCAACGGATCGTAGGTGCAGACTTCACCATCAAATGTCCGACGATCATAAATAAGATCGAGTGCAACTTCGCGTTGGCGATCATCAATACGCATTAGCGGGGTGATCTTTGAGGGATGAACGATTGCCGAATCAAGACCGGCTACAACTGCCTCATGGAGAAATACCGAGTTAAGAACTACTCGCGCCGCAGGATTCAAGCCAAAGGAGACATTGCTAACGCCTAGAGTGGTTTGGACTTCAGGGTATTCAACTTTAAGTTGGCGAATCGCATTAATTGTTTCGATTGCATCTTTGCGAGTCTCTTCTTGACCTGTTGCAATCGGGAAAGTCAAACAATCAATCAGAATGTCGCCGACCTGCAAGCCCCATTTTTCAGTGAGATCGCTGATCAACCTACGGGCAACTCGCAACTTCCATTCCGCATCACGTGCTTGACCCTCTTCATCAATAGTGAGTGCAACAACGCTGGCACCGTGCTCTTGAACCAGCGGCATGACCTTCGCATAACGTGACTTTGGTCCATCGCCATCTTCGAAGTTAACTGAGTTAATAATGCAGCGACCGCCGAGCGCTTCAAGGCCAGCCTTGATAACGAGCGGCTCAGTTGAATCGAGCATGATCGGTAGTGTGGATGTCGTAGCAATTCTAGTTGCCAGCTCGTGCATATCTTTTGCACCGTCGCGACCAACGTAATCAACTGAGAGATCTAGAACGTGTGCACCATCGCGGATTTGATCGCGCGCGATCTCCATACAGGTCGCCCAATCTTCAGCGAGAAGTGCATCGCGAAATGCGCGAGAGCCGTTGGCATTAGTGCGCTCACCAATGGCAAGGAAGGTTTGATCCTGTCTAAATGGCACAAATTGGTAGAGCGATGATGCACCACGCGGACTGGAAGTTGAACGTTGCTTTGGTGCCTTGCTACTTAAACGCCCAACCACAGCGGCTAAATGCTCTGGTGTTGTTCCGCAGCAACCGCCAATGAGTGAGATTCCATAATCTTTAACGAAGTTTTCAAGCGCATCTGCCAATTCCGCCGCTGTAAGTGGGTATTCAGCGCCGTTCTTACCAAGGATTGGTAGACCAGCATTGGGCATCACTGAAATTCCACTTGTTGCATTCTGACTCAAGTAACGAAGATGCTCCGACATTTCGGCCGGTCCAGTTGCGCAATTGAGACCGATTAAGTCAACACCCAGTGGTTCAAGTGCATTGAGTGCTGCACCAATTTCAGAACCTAGAAGCATCGTTCCAGTAGTTTCGACGGTAACTTGAACGATCAGAAGGATGTCCCGTTCGGCGCTATTGATTACCGCGCGAGCTCCATTGACAGCCGCCTTTGCTTGCAATAAATCTTGAGTTGTTTCAATTAAAAGCGCATCGCTGCCTCCATCGACTAGGCCTTGTGCTGCACTTTGATAAGCATCGAAGAGAAGTGAATAGGTTGTATGTCCAAGGCTCGGCAACTTCGTTCCTGGCCCCAACGAACCTAAAACAAATCGTGGTTTGTCATCTGTAGAAAACTTATCGGCTACCTCACGAGCAATTACCGCGCCAGCTTTTGCCAATTCGTAAATTCGCGATTCAATTCCATACTCGGCTAAATTCGCCCAGTTGGCACCAAAGGTATTTGTTTCAATTGCATCAACGCCGACTTCTAGATACGCCTCATGGACAGTGCGCACGATGTCTGGGCGTGAAACATTGAGAATTTCATTACAACCATCATGTCCTTGGAAATCCTCCAAGGTGGGATTTGCTTCCTGCAACATCGTGCCCATAGCGCCATCGGCGATGACTACTCGCGTGCTAAGCGCGGTGCGCAACGCCCCTGCAGTGCGTGAAGCGCTGGGCGAGAACTGAGTCGTCATTGAGCCAAGGTTACCTTAAGGTGTCATCTGTGGAGATTAAAGAGATTCCAGCACTTCGCTCACCGATCATGCTGATCGCCTTCAGTGGTTGGAATGATGCAGGAGAAGCAGCCACTGGCGCTATTACTCACCTACTTTCTACCTACTCGCATCGCGTGATCGCCGAAGTAGATTCTGAAGATTTTTACGATTTCCAAGTGAATCGACCACATGTATTTCTCGATGCGTCACAGTCGCGGAGCATTTCATGGCCCGGCACTCTGGTTTATGGCGTACTCACTCCTGAATTTGAGAGGGACTTAATCATCGTCAAAGGGGTTGAACCTTCCATGCGATGGAAAAGCTTTGCTCGCGATCTTTTGGATCTCGGCGATGATTTAGAGATTTCGATGCTCCTCTCTCTTGGTGCACTACTGGCTGACGCGCCACATACTCGCCCGATTTCGATTATGGGCAGCGCTCCTCGTAAAGATTTTGCCGAACGTTATGGCTTCTCGGTAAGTAATTATCAAGGCCCCACTGGAATCTTGGGAGCGATCCAAGATGGCGCGGTAAAGCGCGGTGTCGATTCAATTTCACTCTGGGCTTCAATCCCACATTATGCATCTGCTTCCCCATCACCCAAAGCATCTCTTGCACTCATCAATGCGGTTGAAGATCTACTCGAAGTTTCTATCCCGCAAGGCGATCTACCTGAAGATGCACGAGCGTGGGAACTTGGCGTAGATGAGTTAGCTCAGGAAGATTCTGAAGTTGGCGAATATGTAAAAGCACTTGAACAATCCCAAGATGCGGCAGAGTTGCCAGAGGCCTCAGGTGAAGCAATTGCAAAGGAATTCGAAAGATATTTAAGGCGCCGCGGTAGCGAATAAGTTAAAGGGCAATGCCTAGTAAGGCATCAAGTGCGCGAGAGAGCTCGCCAGGATTTCCGCCGGTAGCGTTATCTTCAGTTTCAACGCACCACTTCTCTAAAGCCGATAGCGCAGCGGGTGTATCAAGGTTGGCGCTAATTGCTTGAATAATTTCCACGATAACTGAATCAGTCGGTGCAACCTCAGGACGAGAGAGTAAGAGTCGAAGGTGATCGAGGAATCTCTGCGCTGCATCAATCTTCTCTGCTACCCACATTCGATCGCTGCGATAATTTTCCTGCATCAGTGCAATCCGAATAGCTGAAGGATCAAATCCACTAGCAATCAATTTTGATACAAAGACCAAATTACCCTTGCTCTTGCTCATCTTCTCGCCATCCAGACCAATCATTCCGCCGTGAACATAGAAATCGGCAAATGGTTTACCTTGCAACAAAGCTCCTTGAGCCGCACCCATGTCGTGGTGCGGGAAGATCAAGTCGCTGCCGCCACCTTGAATGTCGATCGATGTCTTAGCTTTGGCATCAGGTTGCACATATTCCAATGCAATAGCAGAGCACTCAATATGCCAACCGGGACGACCCGTACCAAAAGGTGATGGCCAACCTGGTTCGTTGGGGCGTTGCTTCAGCCAGACTAAACAATCGAGTGGATCGCGTTTGCCTGCTCGGGCGGGATCGCCTCCTCGTTCGGCGAAAATCTCCAGCATTTTGGCGCGTGAGAAATGTGAACGATTTCCAAATTCACTATCACTGCTTGGTGAGAAGTAGAGATCGCCATCTACCTCATAGATGCAATCGCGCTTCTGTAGCTCTTGAATAGCTTTGATAACTAAATCGATTGAATCTACGGCCCCGATGTAACTCTGAGGTGGGATGACATGGAGATCAGTCATGTCGCTGCGGAAGAGTTCAATTTGCGAATGAGCAAGATCACGCCAATCAATACCATCGCGAGTTGCGCGCTCAAGTAGCGGGTCATCTATGTCAGTGATGTTCTGGACGTATCTAACCTCTTTACCACTGGCGAGAAGATAGCGATTGATTAAATCAAAGGTGAGATAAGTAGCTGCATGACCCAGGTGCGTTGCATCGTAGGGCGTGATTCCGCAAACATACATGCGATAGATATCTCGCTCGGGAAGCGGGCGAATCTCCTCTGATTGAGTGTCAAAGAGATTTAAGTGTGGAAATGAAAACCGCTCTGCAATCGGTGGTAAATCAACCGTTGCCCAAGACTTCATAGCCAAACCTTACCTGAAGGCTCGCAATTGCGAACTCTAAAAGGGCGGCCAGGGAATGCTAGGCCACTCATCTGAGGGCGTAGGGAAAGTGCCAGCAGAGATTAATGAGTTAATGCGATCTTCCAATGCAGCAATCTCAGATTCGGTAATGAGTTCTTTGAGTTCCGCATTTGCCGCAATTTTAGCTAAGAGATTATCCAAGAGCGAGATCTCATCGCCGGTGAATTCATCACCACTCCATTGCCACAAGACGGTGCGCAATTTATCCTCACTATGGAATGTAACCCCGTGATCACAGCCCAACACCACTTCATTAGATAGTGGCAAGAGATGGCCAATTTTGCGATCGGTGTTATTGACTATTGCATCAAAGAGCGCAATCTTGCGCAGCGCGGGGTTGTCTTCCCGAAAAAAAAGTGCAAGATCGATCGATTCATCAATGTTGATCCACTGCTGTACCGCGCCAAAACCAAATGGACCATCACGCAAAACTGTCAGCGGTACAACATGTAGCCCTGAGATCTCACTAATCAAATAGGCGGCATATTCACGATTGGCGAGTGTGCCATCTGGAAAATCCCACAAGGGTCGCTCACCTGCAACAGGTTTATAGATGCAAGCAACGTCTACTTCACCGATCTTTGCTTCGGCATACAAAGTTGCATTGGAGGCATCGATTAAACGCCCCGTTACTTCAAGGGGTGCCGAGATAAGTTCAGCACTACTGAGTTCGGTCACCATTAACGGCGATAGCCATTCGCGCGTGGACAGAGATGTCCTTGCGGATCTAGTGGTGCACCACAGAATGGGCAAGGCGCTCTGCCAGCAGAGATCACACTTCTGGATCTCAGTACGAATTCAATTGCTTGCTTGGTCGTAAGTAGCACGCGCATGATGTCAGGGGCACTATCAATATCTTCTAGAACCAGATCATCAAATTCGTTCTCGTTATCCCCCATCGCCTGAAGTTCGAGTAGCAAGCGTTCCTTTTTGCTCTCCCAAACGATTCCAATCACACCAACTCTAAATTCTTCAAGAATTGGCTGAGATAAGGGGGCAATGTCATCTGCAGTGCGATGCTTTGCTAATGCGTAATCATTGCGTGCAACTTGCTGCAAAATCTCAATCACTCGATCTGTAATAGCTCCCACTTGCATCTTCTCTAGCGCAACAGAAACCAACTTTGACCCAGAGCTGGCTTGTAGAAAGAAAGTTCGCTCTCCGGGTTGTCCAACAGTGCCCGCAATAAAGCGTTCGACTGGATCGAACTCATAAACAATTCGTGCCATTACTTACTTTTCTTCTTTGCGAGAGGACCACTGCCGCCGCCGAGGAGAATGCGCTTCTTGGCTCGATCGCCCAAGAGCGCGGAGACGCTTCCCGATGCATTGTTAATGACTAACGCGCGAGGTCTTGGCGATTCAAAATCAATAATTGTTACAGATGCCGGATCGATCACAATTCTCTGAAATTCATCGAGGTGCATGCCGAGGGACGAGGCAACGATCGATTTAATAACGTCACCGTGAGAAACAACCATCACATGGCCCTTACTCGAGCGTGCGCCAAATGCATCATGGATGGCGGCCATAGAACGCTCCTGCATCGCCAACAAACTTTCACCGCCGGGAAAAGTCACTCGAGATGGAGTGCGCTGTACTGAACTCCAGAGCTTTTGCGGAGTGAGTGAGCGCAATTTCTTTCCGCTCCAGCTGCCGTAATCAACTTCGATTAAACGCGGTTCGATCTCGACCTTCGTTCGGGAATTGCCGTACTTCTCTAGCCACGGTTCTAAAGTCTCACGGCATCGCTCTAACGGACTGATGAGGATCTGATTGA
>WLQV01000043.1 GCA_009697555.1 Actinomycetota bacterium
ATGCAAGCTGCCCCAGGTGCCGGGCTAGCAGCGCCACAGATTGGCGTGCCGCTTCGAGTCTTCGTCTGGGACATCGATGAAGAGTTAGGTCACCTCATCAACCCGACTTTGGACCTGAGCGCTGATCTGCAAGAGGGCGAGGAAGGATGTCTATCTTTCCCAGAACTTCGCTATGAAACACCACGCGCCTTTCGTGCAGTTGCTAAGGGCTTCAACATGCATGGTGAGCCAGTAACAGTTGAAGGTACCGAGCTTCTTGCGCGCTGTCTTCAACATGAAAGCGATCATCTCGATGGCGTACTTTTTATCGATCGCTTGCCAGAGTCAGAGCGAAAACTGGCGATGAAAGAGATCCGTGAATCAGAGTGGTTTGGCCTATCGGTTGAGAATGGAATTTCACCTCAGATCAGAGTTTCACCGCACGCTAATCGCGAGAGCGGACTTTGATGCGTTTAGCGGTTGCGGCAACACCAGAGGTTGCACTACCGACTTTAGAGTGGCTACTCGGTAACGAACATCAATTAGTCAAAGTCATCACGCAGCCAGATCGTCCAGCAGGCCGTGGTCGCAACTTGCGTGAGAGTGCAGTTGCCCAATGGGCCAATGAACACCAGATACCGGTGGTCAAAATTGCTCAAGCTGATGATTTACCTGGCGCGTTAACCGATGTTGACCTGGTTGTCACTATCGCCTTTGGGATTCTGATTCCAGAATCGACCTTAACGATCCCACGACGCGGTTTCATCAACGTTCACTTCTCTGCATTGCCTCTACTGCGAGGTGCGGCGCCTGTACAACGTGCGATTCTTCAAGGTGATACCCAGATTGGAATCTCGATCTTTCAATTGGATAAAGGAATGGACACTGGTCCGGTTTATTCAACTTCGGTACACGAAATAGCACTGGAAGAGAATTCGGGGCAGCTGCTCAATCGCTTATCTGCATTAGTCCCACAAGATCTCGATCGAGTATTAACAATGATCAGCGCTGGTAGCCCGCCGATTGCGCAGAGCGGTGCAGGAACTCTGGCGCCAAAGATTGGTAAAGAAGAGGCAAAAATTGATTGGAGCCAGAGTTCGGTAGATGTTGTAAATCTAGTGCGTGCATTTACGCCAGCACCCGGTGCATGGACCCTGTGGCGCGGCGAGAAATTTCACCTCACTGAAAGCAAAATCTCTCTGGTAAAACTTCCTGCGGGTGAAATCGCCTTGATTGAAGGATCTCTTTTAGTTGGATGCGGTGATAGCGCAATCGAAATAACCACTGTTATTCCTTTTGGAAAGAGCGCAATGAAAGGAGCTGACTGGGCCCGAGGTGCCAGATTGGTTGCGGGCGATCACTTTGAGTGAGCGTCCAGCACGCCCAACGCGCACCTTTCGTGCGCCAAAACCTGATGCATCTCGCATCTTGGCCTATGAAGTGTTGCGTCAAGTAAATCGTCGTGGCGCATATTCCAATCTTCTCCTGCCACAAGAACTGAGCGCCTCAACTTTAGATTTGCGAGATCGCGCATTTGTGACTGAACTCGTTTACGGAACGCTGCGCATGCAAGGCAGGCACGATTGGATTTTGCAGCAAGTCAGTGATCGGCCGTGGGGAGAGATCGATGAAGATGTTGTAGATCTCTGTCGCCTTGGAGTACATCAGCTCCATGAAATGCGTACTCCCGCTCATGCTGCCGTATCGGCAACGATAGAAGTAGCCCGAAAAGTTCTCGGTGAGTCGAAAGCAACTTTTGTAAATGCCCTCTTACGCAAAGTTTCTGCGCTCACACTTGATGAATGGTTAGCAAAGATTCCTTCTACTGGTGATGCAATCAGTAGATTGGCAATTCAATATTCGCATCCAGAATGGATCGTCTCTGCATATTTTGATCTGCTACAGAGCGACAGTGAAGTTGTCGCACTATTAACTGCAAATAACGTGCCAGCAACTCCCACGCTAGTTTCTTGGCCAGGGCGCAGCACACAGAGTGAATTGCTTGAATTAGGGGCAGCTGCAACTACTTACTCACGCTATGGCGCTCACTCGCAAGGCAATCCTGGTGAGCTGCCACTCGTGCGCCGACGTATGGCCGGAGTTCAAGATGAAGGCTCGCAAATCGTCGCGCAAGTTTTCGCCGCAGTTGCAGAAAATTCCGACTCTTGGCTCGATCTCTGCGCGGGCCCGGGTGGCAAAGCTGCCTTGATCTCCTCACTCGCGCAAATTTCCGGGAAGTCATTCCTTGCAAATGAAGTGAGTCAGGCTCGTGCCGAGTTAGTGAAACAGGTTGTGGTCCATGGTGAAGTAATCAGTAGTGATGGCCGCGATATTGCGAGCCTTGGTAAAACTTTCGGTGCGATCATTACCGATGTTCCATGCACTGGACTAGGCGCACTGCGTCGTAGACCAGAAGTTCGCTGGCGTAGAACACCGAGGGATCTTGCAAATCTCATTGAGTTGCAACGCGAACTAGTGGATGCGGCAATTAGCGTCTTGGAACCCGGTGGTTTTCTCGCTTATGTCACATGTTCGCCGCACTTAGGTGAGACTCGAATCGCAGTCAGGGATGCCATAAAACGAAATCCCAGTATGCACGTAATCGATCTTCGCCCATTCTTGCCCGACGGGTTATCGGATTCATGTGATGAGGTCGGTTTACAACTCTGGCCGCACCGACACAATACCGATGCGATGTTTATGTCAGTCTTGCGCAAGAGCTCCTGAGATAACCTTGCCGCATGGGAAATGAAGTTCGTATAACGCCGAGCATTCTCAATGCGGATTTTTCTAACTTGGTGGGGGAGATAGATCGCATTTCTGCGGTCTCTGATCTAGTTCATCTCGATGTCATGGACGATAAGTTTGTACCCAATTTCACCTTTACCTTTGAAGCCGCTGCAGATCTCATCACTAAGAGCGCCTTGCCAGTTGATGCCCATCTCATGGTTGAAGATGGAGACATGGCGGGTCCGCAATTTGCCGAATTCGGTTGCGCCAGCGTTACCGTGCATGCCGAAGCAACGAGCAACATTGCACAGACACTCAAGAGCATCCGCAAGATCGGTAGTAGATCTGGGTTGGCGTTGAAGCCCGGTTCAGAAATCGAAGCGTATTCAGAATTTATCGATGATGTTGACATGTTCTTGATCATGACTGTTGAACCAGGTTTTGGTGGCCAATCCTTTATGAGTGAGATGGTTCCAAAGATCCAACGCACCAAGAAGTTAATTGGTTCACGCCCGATCTGGTTGCAAGTAGATGGCGGCATTAGTGAGAAGACAATCGAGATTGCAGCTTCTGCTGGCGCAGATACATTCGTGGCAGGAAGTGCAGTATTTAAGGCTGATGATCCGGCTGAGATGGTCCGCAAATTGCGCTCCATGGCCGCTTCGATTTCCTAACGAGTTAATTGCCAGCCTCACCACGATCTGACGTGTAAACTACGTGAGTGAAGTCATTTGATGAACTCTTTTCCGAATTACAGCGCAAGGCGGTAGATCGCCCTGCTGGTTCTGGCACGGTCGCCGCGTTAGATGCGGGAGTTCATGCGATTGGCAAGAAGATCATGGAAGAGGCGGGCGAAGTCTGGCTCGCGGCCGAACATGAGAGTGATGAAGCACTAGCCGAAGAGATCAGTCAGCTGATCTATCACTTACAGACGATGATGATCGCACGTGGTCTTACTCTCAATGATCTCAATCGATTTCTCTAACTCTAGAAAGGTTTAGCCATGTTGCGCATCGCCGTTCCTAATAAGGGTTCTCTATCGGAGTCAGCTGCAGCAATTTTGAAAGAGGCTGGTTATCGCCAACGGACAGATCTAAGGGACCTGGTTCTGATTGATCCAGAGAATTCAGTGGAGTTTTACTATCTTCGCCCACGCGACATTGCAATCTATGTCGGCACCGGCGAATTAGAGGCTGGGATTACCGGTCGCGATCTGTTAATCGATTCAGGTGCGCAGGCCGAAGAGTTATTGCAAATGGACTTTGGTCAGAGCACTTTTCGCTTCGCAGGTAAAGATGATCGCGAATGGACAGTAGATGCGGTTGCGGGAACACGAGTGGCAACTGCCTATCCTGGGTTAGTCGAGAGCTATCTAGCGAGCAAGAAGATTAAGGCTCAAGTGGTTCGTCTAGATGGTGCAGTTGAGAGCAGTATCCGTCTTGGCGTTGCCGATGTGATTGCCGATGTTGTGAGCACTGGTAATACCTTGCGCCAAGCTGGACTGAAGATTTTTGGTGATCCAATTCTCAAGAGCGAAGCAGTTCTGGTAAAGCGCATCGGAAGTCCAGTTGCACCGGAGCTCGAAATTTTGGTTCGCCGCCTGCAAGGCGTTGTTACCGCACGTAAATATGTTTTGCTCGATTACGATGTTCCATCCGCCTTGGTTACACAGGCTTGCGCAATTACACCTGGTTTAGAGTCGCCGACTATCTCACCACTTCAGAAGCAAGATTGGGTAGCAGTTCGTGCCATGGTGTTACGGAAAGAGACTAATCGCGTAATGGATGAACTTTGGGCAATCGGCGCACGTGGAATTCTTGTCACAGATATCCACGCCTGTCGCCTTTAATCTAAATTATCTGCAGCTTCAATCGATTCGCGGCTAATGCCCATTAAGTAGAGAACTGAATCTAAGTAGGGCGCACTTACTGAGCTATCAGCGGCGGCTTTCACTGCAGGTTTGGCATTAAATGCGATTCCTAGTCCGGCGATTGCAATCATGTCGAGATCATTTGCGCCATCGCCAATGGCGATTGTCTGAGCAAGTGCGATATTTTCTTGGGCTGCAAATTCACTTAATGCAGAGGCTTTGGCAGCACGGTCAACGATTGCTCCTTGAACTTTGCCAGTGAGCTTGCCATCTACGATCTCTAAGGTATTTGCTCTGTAATGCGCGATGCCTAGCTCTTTAACTAGGGGTTCGATTACATTGATGAAACCGCCAGAAACCACGGCGACGATATGTCCAAGGCGCTGGAGGGTACGCACCAGAGTGCGAGCACCTGGAGTCAGGCGAATCTCTTCGCGTACTTCGGCGATCACTCTCTCATCAAGTCCTTTGAGAAGGGCGACTCGGGCGATCAGAGACTGACCAAAATCGAGTTCGCCGCGCATTGCAGAATCGGTGATTGCCTTGACCTCTGCCTCTACGCCTGCTTTTGCGGCGAGAAGTTCGATAACTTCTTGTTGGATCAAGGTGGAGTCGACATCCATAACGACCAAGCGCTTCGCATGGCGCATTAATCCACCACGCTGCACCGAAATATCCACACTCTCTTGTGCCGCCACATTTGCTAGAGCGCTGCGTAACTCATCCTCAACGCCACCACTGAGGACAAATTCAATTGCAGTCACCGGATAAGAAGCGGTTCGGAAGATGCGCTCTATGTTTGCTTTCTCTTCAGCGATTACTGCGGCAACTGCAGCAATAACCTTGGGTGAAATTTTTGGTGCAAGTAGAACAACGTGTAGCAGGTCGGATTTTGCCTGAATAGAAACTTCGCCAACTTCAGAGAAGGAGCAGGCAATGTCAACGCCAAGGCCCTCTTGGATTGCAGCTAGATCTGCTTCTACTGCCTCTGCATGATTGGGATCTAGACCGATCAGGACGGTGAGAATTAAGCGATCGCGGATGACGACTTGTTCTATGTCAAGAATTGCTACTGAAAAGGGTGCAAGGGTTTCAAAGAGTTGGCTAGTGATACCGGGTTTATCAACTCCAGTAAGGAGAATTAGCCCCGTAAATTGCTCTGCACTTTGCGCCACTGAGCGAGATTATCGTAAAGGCAAGATGCCATGACGGAAATTACTGCTCTAAATGGCGCAATCATCTGAGCCTTTTGCCTATGCTTGCCAACATGAGCCCACAGATCGTTCTCCGTACCGATGCAGTGTCGGTTCGACGGGGCGAGAAGAATATTCTTGGGCCGATTTCATTCACCATCAGTGAGGGGGAGCGCTGGGTCATTCTTGGTCCCAATGGCGCCGGTAAATCCACGCTTCTCTCACTCCTTGCCGCCAATTCACATCCTACTTCTGGATCGGTCATGATTCTCGGCGAACTATTGGGCAAGGTTGATGTATTTGAGCTGCGACCACGAATCGGAATCTGCAGTGCACTTCTATCTGAAAACATTCCTTACGATGAATTAGTTCGCGATGTCGTGATGACCGCTGCTTATGCAGTTCTTGGTCGCTGGCAGGAGGGCTATGACCTTTGGGATGAGTCTCGCGCTGTTGCGCTCCTCACGACGCTAGGTGTGCGCGATTTAGCAGAGCGATTCTTCGGAACGCTGAGTGAAGGCGAACGCAAGAGAGTGCAGATTGCACGAGCGTTAATGTCAGACCCAGAGTTGCTATTGCTTGATGAACCAGCGGCAGGTCTTGATGTTGGCGGGCGAGAAGACCTAGTCGCCCGACTCAGCGCCTTGGCTCAGGATCCACTCTCGCCAGTTACCGTTCTTGTCACCCATCACATTGAAGAGATTCCGATCGGAACAACGCACGCGCTCTTACTCAAAGATGGATTGATTGCAGTTTCTGGCCCAGTTTCGCAGGTAATCACTAGCGAACATGTCAGTGCAGTATTTGGTCTGCCAATCGAAGTTGGTTACATCTCTGGGCGTTACACCGCTCGTGCTATTTAGATAGACCCCATGTCCGCACTTCCACCCTTCGATAATTCCTGGGGCGAACTACTAGCACCACATGAGGGACGCATTGAAAGCATTTTGGGTACTAGAGATTTTGCACCGAGTTACGAAAATGTATTTGCTACTCTGGCTCTACCGTTAGAGAAGGTGCGAGTTGTCATCTTTGGTCAAGATCCCTATCCAACTGCCGGCCAAGCAACGGGGTTAGCTTTCTCAATTCCACGAAACTTCCAACCTCTTCCACCAACTTTAAAGAATATTTATCGCGAATTGAGCGATGACGTTGGCGTAGATACACCTTCGCATGGCGACCTCAGTAGTTGGTTGCAGCAAGGGGTACTACTTCTCAATCGCACCTTGACGATCAGAGCCGGAGAGAGCAATTCAGATCAGAACATTGGTTGGCGCGAAATCACAGATGCAATTGCGCAGGAGTTAGGTCAACGCAAAGTGTGCGCAATCCTTTGGGGTAAGAACGCTGAAGAGCTATCGCGATTCTTTAGAAGTGAATTGACTATTCAATCGCCACATCCGAGCCCACTATCGGCCTATCGCGGATTCTTGGGAAGCAAACCCTTCTCCCGCAGTAATGAAATTTTGCAGAGCATTGGTCTGAATCCGATCGACTGGTCGATCAAATAAAAGCAGGGCCGGCACTTTCGCACCGGCCCTGCTTCTTAACTTCTTTACTTATTAACCGATCCTTATTAGCCAATCCAAGTATTAATTGGCGAAGCTAAGAAGTAGATCATGAACAAGCCAGCGACAAGGAGAAGAAGTGGGTGTACTTCTTTGCGACGTCCCTGGATCATGCGGATGATCACGTGTGATACGAAGCCTGCACCAATACCTACTGAGATGTTGTAGGTGAATGGCATCAAGATGATTGTAAGGAAGGCTGGAATTGCAATTCCATAATCTGCCCAATCAATACCCTTGATTTGAGTCATCATCAAGAAACCGACGATGATCAAAGCAGGAGTTGCAGCCTCATAAGGAATGACTGCAACTAGTGGTGCAAGGAATGTTGTTAATAGGAAGCAGATACCTGTAACAACAGATGCTAAGCCAGTGCGTGCGCCTTCGCCGACACCAGATGCGGACTCGATGTAGGAAGTATTGGAGGAGATGCCAGCGGCGCCGCCAGCGGCAGCAGCGAGGGAGTCGACCAAGAGAATGCGATCAACATTGGGAACATCACCCTTGCTATCAATGAGACCTGCTTCGTGACCGATGGCGGTAACTGTTCCAACGGTGTCGAAGAAGTCAGAGAGAAGAAGTGTGAAGACGAGAAGGATGCCAGCAACTAATGAGATGCGGCTGAAGGAACCAAACAAGCTGAAGTGACCGAGCAAGCTGAAGTCAGGTGTATCAACTACCTTGCTTGGGATTGCAGGAA
>WLQV01000044.1 GCA_009697555.1 Actinomycetota bacterium
GAACATGCATCGCACTTTGGTTGGGAAACAACTGCACGAGGCACACTAGATATTTACGATCGCATTCTCTCGGGACAAGCGCAGCGCTCCAGCGTCAGTAGTTAAATGGGTGCCATCGATCCTCGCGTCATTATTGAAGAATTTCTTGATTCGCATGCCCTTGATTTTGAACGTAAAGATGAGAACACCTTTCTGATCACACTTCCTGGTGAGAAGAAACTTCAAACTCATCTAGCTCTGATTGTCGGCGACCACTCATTAAGTATCAATGCCTTTGTGATTCGCAGACCAGATGAGAATGCCGCCGGTGTTCATGAGTGGTGCCTGCGCAAAAACACAGCAATGCGTGGCGTCGCCTTTGCAATCAATAGCGATGGCGATATCTATCTCGTTGGTCGTCTGCCACTTGCTGCAGTCACAGACCGCGAAATTGATCGCATTATTGGCGCAGTATTGGAATATTCAGATTCATCATTTAATCCATTGCTCGAACTTGGCTTCACCTCTGCGATTCGTCGTGAGTGGGCTTGGCGAGTATCGCGCGGTGAGTCATTGGCAAATCTGCAAGGTTTTGAGCACCTGCTCTAGTTCAAGTATGGGAAGATTGGCGTATGAGTAGTTACAAGTTGATTCTTCTGCGTCACGGTGAGAGCGATTGGAATGCAAAGAATCTCTTTACTGGCTGGGTAGATGTTCCACTATCTGCCAAAGGCGTAACAGAAGCGAGCAATGCTGGAGCACTCATTGCTAAACGTGGCCTATTGCCTGACTTTGTTCACACATCACTTCTGCGCCGCGCAATTCATACTTCACAACTAGCACTCGATGGCTGCGATAGAGCCTGGATTCCGGTGCGCAGATCATGGCGCCTTAATGAACGCCATTACGGTGCACTACAAGGAAAAGATAAAGCGCAGACCCTGGCTGAATTTGGTGAAGCGCAATTCAAATTATGGCGCCGCTCCTTTGATGTTCCGCCGCCACCGATCTCCGATAATGATCCCTACTCCCAAAGCAATGATCCACGCTATGCAGATATTGATGGCGTTGCCCCAAAGAGTGAATGTCTCAAAGATGTTGTAGATCGCTTGCTTCCCTATCTTCTTGGTGAAATCGCCGTAGACATGCGTACTGGAAAGACTGTTCTTGTAGTTGCACATGGAAATTCAATTCGCGCGATTGTGAAGCACATTGATTGCATCTCTGATGCAGAGATTGCAGAGGTGAATATCCCAACTGGAATTCCACTGCTTTATGAGTTTGATGAAGATTTCGAACCAATTAAAAAAGGTGGAGAGTATTTAGATCCAGCTGCAGCTCAAGCTGCAATTACTGCAGTGGCAAATCAAGGCAAAGCTTAGTTATTTAGTGCCGCAGCATATTCGCCGGTGACAAGGAAATAAACGCGGCGAGCAATCGAAACTGCATGGTCTGCGCAACGTTCGTAGTAGCGACCAATTAACGTCATGTCGATCGCAGTTTCAATTCCATGTGACCAATCATCGGCGAGCAGAATCATAAATAGCTGGCGATGCAGCGCATCCATTTCATCATCATCGCGCTCAACTTCAAGGGCAAGTTTCACATCGCGAGTTTCAAGAACTCTGCCCAATTTTTCAATAATTGCCTTTGCGGAATTTCCCATTCCTTGAATGGTCGCCGCTAACTCTGGTGGAACCGCACTTGATGGGTATCGCATGCGTGCAGTGCGAGCGATGTGGTGGCAAAGATCGCCCATACGCTCTAAGTCCGCACTCATTCGTAGCGACGTAACTAAAATTCGAAGGTCGCTGGCAACTGGTTGTTGTCTTGCCATAGTGTCGAGAGTCTTTGCATCAAGATCATGTTGAGTTGTATCGATTCGATCGTCCTGTGCGATTACTTCTTCAGCTAACGCTAAATCTGCGGTAAGCAGTGCAGTAGTCGCACTTTCCATCGCGGTACCGACCATCTGTGCCATTTGAATTAACGTTAAATTCATGGCATCTAGGTCTTCGTGGAAAGAATCTCTCATAGAGGAAGGGTAGTAGCAGAAGGGCCCCTAAGCGGTGAGGCTTTGTGAACAATTTCTTGCTAATGCGTGAACACGAGGTTAAACCAGCCAATAAAGGAGCATAGGGAGTACTGGAGTGGCTGAGACTCTCTACGATTGGGCTGTGGCATGGGGCAAATCTAAAATTCACGTCGAGGCAGACTCGCATTCAGATGAGATTTCATTACAAGTCCGTGAGCTACTTGATGCGATGGACTTAGCGAGCGTTCTCTTTGCCCCCGGTGATGTTCCAGTCTATTTCTCAAAAGCCGCACAGAATCTTGGAATTATTCGAGATCAAAAAATTGTTGGTGAAGAACTTCTCGCACTTATTCGCGTAGTACGTCGCACAAAAATTGCGCAATCAGGACGAGTAGAAGTCCCACTTGGTCCAATTGGCCAGGGAACGAGATTGCTCTCGGTCAACGTTACGCCTTTTGGTGATCAAGGATTGCTGCTTGGTTTATTTCGAGATGAGAGTGAAGCAGCACGTATCGATGCAGTGCGAAGAGACTTTGTAGCGAATATTTCTCATGAGTTGAAGACACCTATTGGGGCGCTTTCGATTTTGAGTGAAGCAGTTTTAGAGGCAAGTTCGAGCCCAGATGATGTCGCTCGATTTGCTCGTCGCATGCAGATCGAAGCCAAAAGGCTAAGCGACTTGGTGCAAGAGATCATTAACCTTTCAAGGCTGCAAGATGCTGACCCACTTTTAGATGCATTAGTAGTGGATGTCGATGAAATGATTGCCTCTGCAATGCACCAGGCACAGTTCAGTGCAGAAACTCGTGAAATAGAATTAGTTCGAGGCCCACTGATCAATGCAAGTGTCGACGGGGATAAAAAGCAATTAGTCATGGCGATCCATAATTTGCTTGAGAATGCAATTAATTACAGTTCTAATAAAACCAAGGTCACGATTAACACCAGCGTAGTTAATGGGATTCTTGAAATTTCTGTGATTGATCAAGGAATTGGTATCGAGGATAAAGACACTGAGCGAATTTTTGAACGCTTTTACCGGGTAGATCCAGCGCGTTCTCGGGAAACAGGTGGCACCGGATTGGGCCTTTCGATCGTGAAGCATGTTGCACTCAATCATGGTGGAACTGTTTCGGTCTGGAGTTCGCTTGGAGTAGGAAGCACCTTCAATATCAAGTTACCGGTCAGAGAAAATGCAAACAAAATAGAGGAAGCTAAATGACAAGAATATTAGTTGTAGAAGATGAAGAGTCTTTCTCCGAGGCAATTTCATTTTTACTTCGCAAAGAGGGATTTGAAGTTGGCGTGGCTGCGAATGGTCAAGATGGAATTAACGATTTCGAGCGAAATGGCGCAGACTTAATACTCCTCGACTTGATGCTTCCAGGTATTAGCGGCACCGAGGTCTGCCGACAGATAAGAACTAAATCAGAAGTTCCCATCATTATGCTCACTGCTAAAGATTCAGAAATCGATACTGTCGTCGGGCTTGAACTTGGGGCAGATGACTATGTGACTAAGCCCTATTCATCACGTGAATTAATTGCGCGGATTAATGCGGTACTTCGCCGTGGATCAAGTGATGAGGAGAAATTTGAGGGGAGTTCAATTGAGGTAGGCAACCTTCGCCTCGATGTTGAACGCCATACTGCGACGCTAGAAGGAAAGAGTCTCTCTCTTCCGTTAAAAGAGTTTGAATTATTGGAATTTCTCATGCGCAATGTCGATCGAGTGTTGACCAGAATGCAGTTGATCGATCGAGTGTGGGGTAGTGATTACGTTGGAGATACCAAAACTCTAGATGTTCACATTAAGCGCTTGCGAGCAAAGATCGAAGCCGATCCTGCTGAACCAAAGCTCATTCAAACGATTCGCGGCTTGGGCTACAAGATGGAGAGTCAGTAACCTTTACTTGGTGATGTTGGCGTAGATGCCATCTGCGCTGCGTACAACGGCATTAACATTTGCGGCACCAGCAGCACCGAAAAATAACGAGACTGGAGTGTTAGTTCCAGCGGCAAGATTCAAGCCCTCAGAAACTGCTTTGGCATTAGATGAATCACCTTCAAAACGGAGCACATCATTTTGCTTCATCGTGATGTTTGCTGCGGTGATTGTTGCAGGAACGCCGCCGATTGTGACACGGAGCAGTGCATCATCGACTGTTCCATTATTGACAATAGAGCCAACTAAAACAGCTGAACCATCAGGTTGAGTTACTACAACTAGATTTCTAATTCTGATGTCAGTGTTGCCATTCTTTATTTCAGTATCAATGCCATCTGTTAATTGACGTGTATTGCGCGTTGGCGCATCAAAACCGGGGCCACATGCAGTAAGTGTTAAGGCGATTACTAATGCAATTGCACTTGATAACACTTTGCGTTGCATTTTAAAACTCCTCAAATTGTCAAGAGGCTAAGTATCGCACGCGTGATAGTTAAGGCCATAAATTCTGCGCTAATTTGGCCTTGAATACGGGGGTGGTTTGGCCCACAAATTGCTGGTATCCTTAGGGCCTACCGAAGGGCGTTACATGTCATTTAAGGTCGGCGAAACCGTTGTTTATCCCCATCACGGAGCAGCACTCATTGAAGATATCGAAACCCGCGTTATCAAGGGCGTAGAGAAGACCTACCTCGTTCTTAAAGTTGCCCAAGGCGACCTCACAGTCCGCGTACCTGCAGAGAATGTTGATCTTGTAGGCGTGCGCGATGTTGTTGATAGCGCCGGCCTCGATCGGGTATTTGGCGTACTTCGCCAGCCATACACCGAAGAGCCAACCAACTGGTCACGTCGTTACAAAGCAAATTTAGAGAAGCTTGCATCAGGTGATGTCATCAAGGTGGCAGAAGTTGTTCGCGATCTTTATCGTCGCGATCTCGATCGCGGTCTTTCAGCTGGCGAGAAGCGTATGTTGGCAAAGGCAAAGCAGATTCTGATTTCTGAACTTGCTTTGGCTGAGCGCACTGACGAAACAAAAGCTGCCGTCATTCTTGATGAAGTACTTGCCTCCTAAGGCAAGCTAACTCCTCCCATGTCTGGGCGCACCGCCGCCATCATCGCCGCAGCAGGCAGTGGCGAACGATTTGGCGCAGATATTCCTAAGGCGCTCATTCAATTACTTGATCGCACACTGATTGAACATGCCGTGGCAGCGCTCGCACCAGTTGTCGATGAAATTTTCATTACCGCACCGGCTGGATTTGAAGATCAGATTCGGACTTTGGTGGGTAGTGACATCACAGTTGTCACCGGCGGCAAGACGCGCAGCGAAAGCATTGCTATCGCAGTCAAGGCAATTTCACATGAGACTGAATTTGTTCTTGTCCATGATGCAGCGCGCGCATTGGCCTCATCGGACTTAGCGCGCTCAGTATTGTCGGCTTTAGCATCTGGTGAGAAATGCGTAATTCCTGTCCTGCCAGAAGTTGATACCGTCAAAGTAATTTCCAGCGATGGTTTTGTGCAATCAACACCTGATCGCTCCTCACTGGCAAAGGTACAAACACCACAAGGATTTTCATTTGCAACTCTGCTTGCTGCTCATAAAGATGGAGCAACAGCGACAGATGATGCAGCCCTCGTTGAAGCAATGGGCGTTAAGGTGAAAACCGTAAGTGGCGAAGAGCGTGCGCTAAAAATTACAACACCGAATGATTTGCATCAAGCACTTTATTTCCTCACTGGCAGCAAAACTCTTCGCACAGGAGTTGGTATTGATGCGCATAAATTTGGAAGCGCTGATCGCCAACTATGGCTTGGCACCTTGCTCTGGCCAAATGAAATCGGAATGGATGGTCATTCCGATGGCGATGTAGCAGCTCATGCAATTTGCGATGCACTATTTGCGGCGGCTCAATTGGGTGATCTCGGAAGTAACTTCGGTGTTGATCGCCCTGAATATGCCGGCGCAAGTGGTGAGAAGCTTCTTACCGAAGCAGTAAGTAAAGTGAGTGCGGCAGGTTTTGCTATCTCGAATATTTCGCTACAAATTATTGGAAATCGACCAAAAATTGGCAGCCGTCGAGCAGAAGTAATTGCCGCACTCTCAAAGGTTCTAGGCGGAGTCCCCGTTTCAGTGAGTGCTACAACAACCGATGGCATGGGATTGACTGGAACCGGCGAAGGCATTGCGGCGATTGCATCGGCTTTGATTTACGCCCGATAGACTTAAGCCATGAGTTCGCTGCAGTTATACAACACACGTTCGCGAACTACCGAACCCTTCAAGCCACTCAAAGCCGGCAAAGCTTCGATTTATCTCTGCGGCGCCACGGTCCAATCTTTTCCTCACATTGGCCACATTCGAAGTGGCGTAAATTTCGACATTCTGCGCCGCTGGTTAACACATTCAGGTTTTGACACGACCTTCATTCGCAACGTCACTGATATCGATGACAAGATTTTGCAGAAGAGTGAGATCGAGAAGATGCCTTGGTGGGCACTTGCCATGAAGTATGAGCGCGAGTTTGCCGCAAGTTATGCCGCGCTCAATGTTCTGCCACCAACTTACGAACCGCGAGCCACTGGACACATCACTCAAATGATCGAATTGATGACGCTACTGATTGAACGTGGCGCTGCTTATGCACCAGGCAATGGTGATGTCTATTTAGAAGTGCGAAAGCTGACTTCCTATCTCACCCTTTCGCGCCAGAAATTAGATGACTTACTTCCCGCAGATGATGCAGAAGAGAAATTCAAGAAAGATCCACGCGATTTTGCACTCTGGAAAGGCGCCAAACCGGGCGAACCATCATGGCCAACACCGTGGGGACCTGGTCGTCCTGGTTGGCATCTGGAATGTTCGGCAATGGCACATGCCTATCTTGGTGAAGATTTTGATATCCATGGCGGCGGACTTGATTTAATTTTTCCACATCATGAAAATGAAATTGCACAATCAGAGGCAGCTGGTTACGGCTTTGCGAAAATTTGGATGCACAACGCATGGGTCACAACATCTGGCGAGAAGATGAGTAAGTCACTGGGCAACACCTTGCAAGTCAAAGAGTTGCTCAAAAGTGTGCGCGGTATTGAATTACGCTGGTATTTAGGAAGTGCGCACTATCGCTCGATGTTGGAGTTCTCACCTGAAGCGCTACAAGAATCAGCAACTGCTTTTCGCCGGATTGAAGCATTCCTTAACAATGCGCAATCAATCCTTGGCAAAGAGATTGAGCCAAGCCTTTCGCCCGCAGTTGTAGCAGCATTTAATAATGATTTAGCAGTGCCTGAAGTATTAGCGTTAATTTCTGAATCACTTCGCGCGGGCAATAGCGCTATAACTAGCCAAGATCAGAAGTCGATCAAGAGCGCTGCAAGTGAGATTCGTGGCGCACTTGCAATTTTGGGCTGCGACCCATTCGATTCAGCATTTGCTCAAGGCGGCAGCGAGAAGAATGATAAGGCGCTAGATGGAGTTATTGCACTTGCACTAGAGCAACGTAAAGCTGCGCGCGATCGGAAAGATTTCGCTGCATCTGATGCAATTCGCGATGGACTAGCAGCACTGGGAATTTTGATTGAAGACACAGCACAAGGGCCACGTTGGTCGATCTCACCTACAGAAATCGGGTAACTCATGGCCGGTAATTCATCTCGACGTGGCGCAGTTCGCGGATCCAAGAAAGGCGCAACCACTGGAAGTGGCGGAAATAATAAGAAGCGCATGTCGGCGAAAGGTCCAACACCTAAAGCAGAAGATCGCCCTTATCACGCAGCTGCAAAGCGCAAAGCTGCTGCCACAAAGAAGGGCGCACCTCGCCGTCCCAGTCAGAAGCCAGTTCGTCCTAAAGGCGGCGGCGAATTAGTTGCTGGTCGAAATGCAGTTGTCGAAGCGCTCCGTGCTGGAGTTCCTTCCACCGAATTAATCGTGGCACGTGGTGTTGATATCGATGATCGCATTACAGAGAGTTTGAAATTAGCACTCGATCTTCATCTGCCGATTCGCGAAGTACACCGGGCAGAGATCGAAGGCCTCTCGGGGAGTTCGCAAGGAATACTTCTTGC
>WLQV01000045.1 GCA_009697555.1 Actinomycetota bacterium
CTGAAGCGCGGGTTCGAGAGATTATTGAAGGTGCTCACCAGAGCGATGAGGGGCGCAAAGTCAGCGACCTCTACCGATCATTTATGGCAACCGATCAGATTGAAGCTTTAGGCGTCTCTCCAATCGCTGCCGAATTAGCGATTGCCGAAACGGTTCATGATCGTGCATCTTTTATTACTGCTATGGCGCAGCTTGAAGCACGTGGCACCGGCGGACTCTTCTCCGCCACCGTTTATACCGATGCTATGGATTCAATGAGCAACATTATTTATCTCAGCCAAGGTGGCCTCTCACTTCCCGATGAGGCCTACTACCGCGAAGATCAATACCAACCCATTCGCGAAGCCCTGGTTGCACACATTGCGCGGATGTTTGAATTGGCTGGAGTTAAAGATGGCTCGATGCATGCCCAGGAAATCTTGACCTTGGAAACCCAGATTGCATCGCACCACTGGGATCAGGTTCGCGATCGCGATGCAACTCTGACTTACAACAAAGCCACTCGTGCCGAACTAGAGAAACTCTCCCAGGGCTTTGATTGGAAGGCCTACCTTCATGCCGCGCAAGTTCCGGCAGAGGTTATTGAAAGCACCATTGTTCGGGAACCATCCTTCTTCACCGGTCTTGGCCAACTCTTGGAAAACTTCCATGCCCAGCAATGGAAATCCTGGCTGCTCTGGCAAGTCATTTCTTCCAATGCGCCCTACCTGCATGATGCGATCGTGCAAGAGAATTTTGCCTTCTACGGCACCACACTCTCTGGCACTCCCCAACTTCGCGATCGCTGGAAGCGTGCAGTTGGTTTAGTGGAAGGTGCAATGGGCGAGGCAATTGGTCGCATTTATGTAGAGCAACATTTCCCACCTGCCGCTAAAGCGCGCATGGTGGAACTGGTTGAGAATCTGATCGAGGCCTATCGCCGCAGCATTCGCTCCCTTGATTGGATGAGCAGTGAAACAAAGGCAAAGGCCCTTGAGAAGTTAGAGAAGTTCACACCAAAGATTGGCTACCCCGATAAGTGGCGCGATTACTCTGCGCTGAAAATTGAGAGCGATGATTTGATGGGCAACTTAGCTCGGATCGCACGCTTTGGCCGCGACTTTGAATTGGCAAAGTTGGGCAAGCCAGTTGATCGCAGCGAGTGGTACATGACGCCGCAGACTGTTAATGCCTATTACAACCCAGGTATGAATGAGATCGTCTTTCCCGCCGCTATTTTGCAGCCACCCTTCTTTGATCTTGCTGCCGACGATGCAGTCAATTACGGCGCTATTGGCGCTGTTATTGGCCATGAAATCGGCCATGGCTTTGATGATCAAGGTTCTAAATATGATGGCGATGGAAATTTGCAAGATTGGTGGAGCGATGCTGATCGAAGTGAATTTGAGAAGCGGGCCAATGCGCTCATTGCCCAATACAGTGAATTAGCCCCCGAGGAGACACCAGATACTTTCGTTAATGGTGCACTCACAGTCGGTGAGAACATCGGTGACTTAGGTGGCCTCGGTATCGCCTATCAGGCCTATCGCATCGCACTCGATGGCAAGGTGGCTCCCGTCATCGATGAGCTCACTGGTGATGAACGCTTCTTCTACTCATGGGCAAGTGCATGGCGTGGCAAGGTGCGCCCAGAAGAACTCAAGCGCCGGATCGCAACCGATCCACACTCCCCTGGTGAATTTCGTTGCAATCAAGTGGTGCGAAATCTCGATGAGTTCTACCGCGCATTTGGCGTTAGTGAAAATGACTCGTTGTGGCTTAAGCCAGAGGCACGAGTGCGAATCTGGTGAGTGGCTTCTCCTTCGAAATCAGTAAGAGCGACTCCGGCAGTGATGCGCGAGCTGGCGTACTTACGACACCTCACGGCACTGTAAATACCCCCGCCTTCATTCCAGTTGGCACCAAGGCCACTGTGAAATCAGTGCTGCCGGAATCAATGCGCGAATTAGGTGCGCAGGCAATTCTCTCCAATGCTTATCACCTCTACCTGCAGCCGGGTCCAGAGATTCTCGATAGCGCTGGTGGGCTCTCCACATTCATGAACTGGAATGGCCCAACTTTTACTGACAGTGGTGGCTTTCAAGTCCTTTCACTAGGTGTGGGATTTAAGAAAGTCTTGGCAATGGATGAGACCACATTTCGCGACGATGATGTAATTGCAGAAAATAAGGAGCGCTTGGCGCACGTCGATGATGATGGCGTCACCTTCAAATCTCATTTAGATGGCTCGATGCATCGCTTCACACCAGAGTTTTCAATGCAGGTGCAGCATCAGATCGGTGCCGACATTATGTTTGCCTTTGATGAGTGCACTACTTTGCACAACACCCGCTCGTATCAAGAAATTGCACTGGAGCGAACCAGGCTCTGGGCCATTCGCTGCCTCGATGAACATCAACGCCTTACGCAAGCTCGCAGTAGTAAGCCCTACCAAGCACTCTTCGGTGTGATTCAAGGTGCACAGTATGAAGATTTACGTCGCCAAGCCGCTTCCACAATGGGCGCCATGGAGAGTTCTGGAATCACCTTCGATGGCTTTGGTATCGGCGGTGCGCTCAATAAATCTGAACTAGGAAGAATCATCGGTTGGGTCAACGATGAATTGCCACGTGAAAAACCCAAGCACCTACTGGGAATTGGCGCACCGGAAGATCTCTTCGTAGGTGTTGAAGCGGGTATGGATACCTTTGATTGCGTCCTTGCATCACGGATTGCGCGCACTAGCGCGGTGTACACGATGGAGGGGCGCTACAACCTCACAAATACCGCCTACCGCACTGACTTCTCGCCGATTGATGAAGAGTGCGATTGCTACACCTGCACCTCTTATACCCGTGCATATTTGAATCACCTCTTCCGTGGCAAAGAGATTCTTGCGGCAACGCTGGCCACGATTCACAATGAGCGCTTTATTGTGCGATTGGTCGACCAAATGCGTGCTGCGATTATCAACGGCGATTTTGCTGAACTCAAAGAAGAATTCTTAGGACGCTACAAACACCGGAGCACCCACGCTAATTAACGATTAAATCAGGAGTTGATCGCGGGCAATCTTTGTCGCGCTGTCTCGCGAATCAGCGCCTAGCTTTCGATAGACATTTCGCAAGTGGGTCTTCATAGTGTTCTGTGAAATGTGAAGAGATTTAGCGATCTGGATGAGGGGCCGACCAGTTGCTAAATTCCGAAGAATGTCGAGCTCGCGCGAAGTCAATCTCCTGTCGTCGGAGACTTCCTTGAAAGAGCGCTCGCGGACTAGCGTTGCCAAATTCTCTAAGTAGACCAAGGAATGTGTCGCAGCTAAGTCAAGAATTATCTGATTAAAGACATCGCCGCGTGAGAGGAAAATTTCTTGGTAGCCAAATTCAAAACCAATCCGAAGGGCTGCCATTGCATGTTCTTGAGCCAGGCTACTACTTCCAGAATTTTCCGCTAAAAGAATGAGCTTATTGAGCTTTGTTCGGATATTCTCTTCGCCAATTGCAGCTATTTCTTCAGTGCTCCTAATACTTTTCTTGGAGTAAATATTTGCTTGGAGAATAAACTCCACAGTTGGGGTTTTCGGTAGGCGGGCTAAGAGCTCTTTGCCTCGACTCAAATCTTTCGCAGCCGAACGTATAACTAATTCATGTTCATCAATAATGCGAAATCCCTCACTATGAACCTGATTCTTTAGTAATTCATCTCGGGTTTGGCGCAAAATTTCAAAGGCTAGAGTTTTATTACCACGTTGAAATTCGCAGTAAGCGATCTTGGATTGGAATCCAGCTACCCAGGGCCAGAGTTCATGGCTACGAGCTTCGATAAGTGCCGATTCTGCATAGGTGATGGCTCCATCCACATCTCCCAGTTCACGCAAGGTCTCAGTGAGAACGTAGAGGGATTCATAGGGGTAGTAGAGCCCTCTCAAATTAAGGCGCGATGCGATCTGCAACTCATTCTGTGCGTACTCCCGTGCTTGGCGGAAATCTCCCGTTGCAAATATGTAAAGGCCATTGATTGAATGGGGCTTCTTCGAAAATCGCTCTGGATGGAACTCTGAAACTAATTGAGGGCGCATCAGTGTTAATTCACTCAGTGTCTCAAAATCTTCGAGCAAGAAAGCTGCAGCACTTGCATTTCTTGTTATAGCAGCAACCAATTCCTTGGCTTCGCCCATCGCCAATTGCTTGGCCTCGGTATACCGGCTCTGAATTTTCTTGACATCACTGAGCCGGCCTTGGCTAAATGCAATCTTGGCCTTCATGATATCTCGATAGATTTCAACTTCATCCAGCAACCCTGCAGCCTTGGCAACACTCTCTAAACGCTCTAAACCAATTTGGGCATCCTCTAGCTTTGGCATCACCAAACTTGCAAAAGCTAAGACAATTTCTTCCCCAATTTCAGTTGGGGCAACCTGTGGCGCAAGCTCTTTTGCCCAGAGCGTTAATCGCGAGTGATCCCCTGAATACACTAATTTGGCATAGATTTTCTTAAGGATCGGCTCTGCTAAATCACTTCTGCCCATCTTCTGAAAAATATCAACTGCGGAAATCTCATCGCCTTTTTCCGAGTATATCTCCGCCAGCAGTAATTGCAGATCACGTTTAAAAGCAGGATCACCAGCCAGCTCTGCTTCAAATTTCTCTTTGATCAAACCATTCATTTCATACTCTTCATTATCTAAATTAATACAGTTGAAGTAGAGGCCTTCAAAACTCAATCTAGCCAGGCGAATTTTCGCCTGAGGATCTTGAGAAATAGCCTCAGCCAACTCAGGTGTGATGATGTCCAGAAGTGCAAGCCTTTTCATGAAATTTCTCTCTTCATCGGAGAGTGAAGTGAGAGCCTTATTAAGTAAATTTGTACCGTCGAGATTCACCAAGAAATGTCGTGCCGCTAATTGCTCTTCCTTGCTACCAGAAAGACGCTTACAGAGAAGTGCAAATGCTGAGGGCCAGCCTTGTGCCTTGGCTAAAATTTCTCGGCTTTGTACATCTGATGCAGAAATTCCAAAAGTCTCCATGATTTGTACTTCTTCTTCGGAGGTCAGTCGCATATCGGCAGCTGAAATATAATTCTGTGCCGAAGGCACTAGTAACTCTGTCAGTTCAGGCGTCAACATACTCCGTCGAATTCCCACAGATCGCACATTCATAGGTTGATGTTCGGCCCACATTCGACTCATCTGTCCAGAACCTTTGGGCAGATCATCTAAGTGATCGAAAATAATTGTTATCTGACGATCAAGTTGGGCAAACTCATTTGCCAATGCGACTACAAATTCCTTTAAATCAGGTTCGTTTTTCTTCATTTTCTGAACCCAAGGAGCAAAATCTGGAATTATTTTTCGAGCCGCTTGAACTATGTGGAAGTAGATTTCTAAAATTGAATCGCCTGCGCCTGGGGTGTACCAAATAGTCTCCTCTGGGTGTTGTGCCGCCCATTGCGCAGCTAACGTTGTCTTGCCGTAGCCACTAGGTGCAGAGATAAAGAGAGTGCGAGCTTCTGGATTAGAGAATTTTGCGAGCAGGTGATCGCGAAATAGAAAATTGGAAGGAACGGGTGGGGGCGTAATTCGCGCAAGTGAGACTCCAGCAATTACCTCACCCATCGCCCACCTCCTAATAACTAGTCATACCCAATTCATGGGTGAGAGGATCTTGGCAGGGGTGATGATCAAAGTCCAAGAAAAGTTAGTAAGGGTGATGAATTCAGGATGCGCAAGCGTGAAAAGAGCAGAAGAATAGGGTTAATGAGCAGCAATCGCCTTCAAAAATTCCTGGGTGGACGCTTTCGTACCATCCTCTCTGGAAGCCCTGATGCTCCGCCGTGGCTGGAAGAAGTTGCCTCTGGCGATGACCCTGGCCTCTTCTTACCAACCGATGCACCGTGGATTGTTCATGCAAACATGGCAACCCTCGTTGGTGGAGTTCGCGCACTTTTGATGCAAGCACTTCACCCCGGAACATTGGCTGGCGTTGCACAGCATTCGCGTTACGAGAAAGATCCATTGGGTCGATTAGCTGGAACAGTGCGTTGGTTAACTCTCACCACCTTCGCATCCGAAGGTGCAATCGGAAAAGAGGCAGCCCGCGTAAATGGCCTACATTCGCGAGTACGAGGCAGCTATGCGCTAAGCAATGGCGAGAAAAAAGATTACCAAGCAAGTAATGAAGATCTCCTCATGTGGGTTCACATTGCATTTACTGAATCTTTTCTTGTTGCACATCAAAAATTTGGGAATACACCAATTCCAGGTGGCGCTGATGCTTATGTCAAGGGATGGGCGAAATCTGCGATTCCACTCGGGCTTACTACTGCGCCACTTACAGAGGCAGCTCTTCATAAAAAGATCTCTGAATATGCAGATAACTCAATCTTGACCTCAAATGAATCAACTGAGCGAGTCTTGCAATTTCTGGTCAAGCCACCATTGTCATTGACGGCACGCGCGGTCTACTGGATCCTCTTTCAAGCAGCGGTTTCTTCGATGGATAAGCGCTCTCGAGAAATCTTGCACCTGCGATCACTGCCACTGGCAATTACTGTTCCGATGACGAAGGTCCTTCTTGGCGCGATGCGAATGGCTATTGGAAAACACTCACCGCTAGAAGAAGCAGCAATTGCGCGCTTGAAGCGACTAGGAAAGATTTAACTTCCTAATTTTTTCAGCGCCTCACCTGTGATTCGGTGCACCGTCCACTCATCCATTGCAACAGCGCCATGTGAGCTATAAAACTCAATAGCTGGACTATTCCAATCAAGGACCCACCATTGAAAGCGTGGATAGCCGCGTTCAACGCAGATTCTGGCTAATTCTTTCAGTAGTGCAAGCCCAAAACCTTGACCACGAAACTCTGGTTGCACATAGAGATCTTCTAAGTAAATGCCATGTTTGCCTAGCCAAGTTGAGTAATTGAGGAACCAGATAGCTATTCCAACAACTTTGCCATCTACATCAACTACGTGCGCAAAGACTTTGGGAACTTCGCCAAAGAGGGTTCGCTCTAGTTCTTCAACTGTGGCAAGAACTTCGTGTTCAGCTTTTTCGTAGATTGCTAAATCTTTGATCAACTGCAGAATCTCTGGAAGGTCTCCAACTTTGGCGGGGCGAATCACTTGGCACCTGCCTCTCTTGCTGCAGCAATTTTGGCACTAGTAAGTCTTGGCGCAGCAAAGGCAAAGAGTACGATGCCCAGCACAAATGCAATAATGAAAGTGCTGCGCAGGGCAATCTCGCGTGAATAGAAATGTGCGCCAATCGACACTATTGCACCACCCAAAAGTGTGGCAATGGGAATAGTCCCCCACGCAAACATTCGGTAGACGCTATTTACTCGTCCCAATAAATCGCCAGGAATGATGCTTTGGCGCAATGAGACAGTAATGAGATTCCATAACATTGAACAGAAAGTCTCTGCCGCAAAGAGAATCCAAGCAATCTGCCACGAACTAGTAAGACCAAGAATTAGCGTTGCGATTGGTATACCAGCAAGTGCGAGGGCCAAGGATTTTCCATCCCCGAGCTGCTTCGCCACTTTCGGGCCCAACATGCCACCAAGAATTCCACCGACAGCTGCTGCAGTGCCGAGTACTGCAAAAATAAAGACAGAGGTATGAAGAACTTCCTGAGCATAAAAAATTGCAATGGCATTGGGAATACTGGAGTAGAGATTGAAGCAACCTAAAATTATTGCCAAGTCTCGTAAGAATTTATTGCGCCAGAGCCAGCTCACTCCCTCTTTCATCTCTACTTTAAAATTTTGACGCTCGGAAGTTGGTTTATCTGAACGGAACGAGCCAGAAATTGCGCCCATCAGACCTGCACAAATGAAGAAACTTGTTGCATCAAAGATAAAGGGTGCGGCAAGTGCAAAGCCAAGAAGGAGCGAACCTAGTGGCGGGCCAATAAATGAGCCAAAGAGAGCCTCCGCTGTTCCCA
>WLQV01000046.1 GCA_009697555.1 Actinomycetota bacterium
AGCCATTCGTCTTCGTAGATCCAGGTGCATTCAACGCAATGTTCTTCGGTGTCGGTGTTATGAAGGTGAAGTCACTCTTTAGAAAACTCCGTAAATTGGCGCTGCGTTACGGTGGAGTAGTTGTCTTCTTCGATGAGGCAGATTCTCTAGGAAATCGCGGCAACATCTCTAGCGGTGGACCACAACGCTTCGACGGCAAATCACAGAGTGCAATCTTTGGCGATGCCTGTCATGGTGGTAATTACCTATCAGAGAGCGCGGTATCTATCTTGGCGCGCGAGAAGTTTGTAGTTGGTGGAGCGGGTGGCGGCGGTGGCGGCGGTGGAATGGGAACTCTGCAATCACTTCTGACTGAACTCTCTGGTTTGAAGAAGCCACGTGGATTTTTCAATCGCATCGTTCGCAGAACTTTAGGTTTGCGTCCCAAGAATCCTCCGAAATATCGAATCTTGGTTGTTATGGCAACAAACATGCCAGAGGCGCTCGATGAGGCGCTATTGCGTCCTGGTCGTATCGATCGAATGTATCGCGTTGGTTATCCCAGCAAGGCAGGACGCATCCGTACCTACGAGGGATATCTCGCCAAGGTTTCACACTCACTTACTGAAGCCGAGATCGACAAACTTGCAACCATCACACCGTATGCAACTGGTGCCACAATTAAAGACACAATTAACGAGGCGCTCATTACTGCGATTCGCAATGGTCGTACCTCAATTACCTGGCCCGATGTCATTAAAGCTAAGCAACTCAAAGAACTTGGACCAAGTGAAGATGTGGAATACATCGAGCGCGAACGCCACGCGGTTGCAGTTCACGAGGCATGTCACGCAGTTATGGCCCATCGAGTTCGCCAACACATGGCAATTGATTTAGCCACGATCGAAAAGGGTTCAGATTATCTCGGCATGGTCGCATCGATTCCGCCCGATGATCAATTCACTCGTTGGCGCACCGAATATGAATCAGATATCTTGGTCTCATTGGCATCCCTTGCCGGTGAGCGCCTCTTCTTCGATGGCGACAATTCATCTGGTGTCTCTGGAGATCTAGAGAGTGCAACCACTATTGCCTCTTTGATGGAAGGTCAGTGGGGAATGGGCTCCACCATCTCCTCGCATGCAACTGCACGTCGATTTGAAATGGGATCACCCGGCGGCGGCCAAGGCGGAAAGAGCAAAGGCGATACGCAAGCAAATATGCGTATGGCACTTGCCGATCGCATCGAGCAGAATTTAGGCCTGCTTATTGTGAAAGCTGAAGAGATTCTCAAGAAGAATCGCAATGAAGTTCTCGCACTGGCACATGCCTTGGAGATTCATAAAACACTCTCGGGTGAAGATGTTGCTGCCGTGATCGATGGCACAGTGGGATCAATTGTCGATGGCCGTCCCTACAAGGAGAAAGCCTTACTTGCGCAGATTGAGCGATATCACAAAGCAGCAGTCAGTGCTCACTTCGAGCACCGCACCCCTGATGTAGAAATCCCGCATATTTAGCATTCAGCACTCTCGCCATGGACTCAGGTAGGCTAATCAACATGGGTCCAGGCGGAATTGCAACGATTATTGCCAGCATCTCACTGCTGGTTATTGCGGTCGCTCTGAGCTACGCCGTTATTCGATTAAGTCGTCTCATTGATGAAGTAAAGAGTTCGCTCAAGACGATGACCGATGAGGCCACCCCGCTCATTGAAGAAGTAACTACAACGGTGAGTCTGGTGAATGGTCCGTTAAAGAGTTTCAATCGCATCACTAAGAATGTAGAAGATGTGACGACAAAATTTACCGATAGCGCAAACAGTGTCATGGATAAGGGCGGCCCTGCTCTTCGTGTGGCTGGTGCGCTATTGAGCGCAGCCCAACTTTCCAAAGGTCGCAAAAAATCCAAGAGAGCCGAGTAGTCGCCAGCTGTGGAATCTGCTGACATTCGCGCTCGATGGCTCACCTTCTTTGAATCGGGCAACTCACTAGGGCTTAAACACACCGTTGTTCCATCGGCCTCCTTGATTGCCGATGATCCCAATCTCTTACTAGTAAACGCTGGCATGGTGCCCTTCAAACCTTATTTTCTAGGCGAAGTAAAGCCGCCATTTCAACGAGCTACTTCGGTGCAGAAGTGTGTACGAACTTTAGACATTGATGAAGTTGGGAAGACCACACGTCACGCATCATTTTTTCAAATGTGTGGCAACTTCTCATTTGGTGATTACTTCAAAGAGGGAGCGATCACGCTTGCGTGGGAGCTGCTAACAAAGCCAACATCGCAGGGTGGTTATGGTTTTGCAGAGGATCGTCTCTGGGTAACTGTTTACAAGAGCGATGATGAAGCAGCCGACATTTGGCATAAGAAGATCGGTATTCCGAAAGAGCGGATCCAACGACGTGACATGGCCGATAACTTCTGGTCGATGGGTGTGCCTGGACCTTGTGGTCCATGTTCGGAGATTTACTTCGACCGCGGTCCTGCTTATGGCGCCGATGGTGGACCGATCGCCGATGAGAATCGTTACTTAGAAATTTGGAATCTTGTTTTCATGCAGAATGAGCGCGGTCAAGGTGGAAGTAAAGATGATTTCCCAATCGTTGGCGAGCTTCCTGCAAAGTCAATTGATACTGGTCTTGGGCTAGAGCGCACTGCCGCTTTATTGCAGGGCGTTGAGAACATCTATGAGATCGATACGACAAAAATTATTCTCAATCGCGCAAGTGAATTAACTGGCGCTAAATATGGGAAAGACCAGAACGCTGACATTTCACTTCGTGTGATCGCCGATCATGCTCGCACTACAGCGATGCTGATTGGCGATGGCGTTACTCCTGGCAATGAAGGTCGCGGTTATGTATTGCGCCGCATGATGCGCCGCACGATTCGCAACATGCGCTTACTCGGTGGACCAGAGAAATCTATGAATGAATTGATCGATGCGGCAATAGCAGCGATGGGACCTCAATATCCGGAGTTAGTAACGGAGAAGGGGCGAATCTCATCGGTTGCAAACTCTGAAGAGGAAACCTTCCTGCAAACACTTAAGAGCGGTACAACAATTTTTGATCAGGCAAGTGCTGCGCTGAAGAAGAGCAAGGTTTCCCAATTGCCCGCTGATGAGGCATTTAAATTGCATGACACCTATGGCTTCCCAATTGATCTCACATTAGAGATGGCCGCCGAACAAGGTTTGAAAGTTGATGAAGAAGGATTCCGCCGATTAATGACCGAACAGCGCGATCGGGCAAAAGCCGATGCGAAATCTAAGAAGGCCGGTCATGCCGATCTCTCGGAGTATCGCAAGTTTGCCGATTCCTTTGGCCTCTCAGAATTCATTGGCTACACAAGCGTTTCGAGTGAATCGACAGTGCGCGGATTACTTACCAATGGCAAGAGTGCAAAGAGTGCCGGCGTTGGCGCAGAAGTAGAAATAGTTTTAGATCGCACCCCATTTTATTCGGAGGCCGGCGGTCAATTAGCCGATGGTGGAACCATCAAGCTCCACGATTCAACAGTTGTTGAGATCGATGATGTGCAATCACCAGTTCCTGGAATCTTCGTGCACTCGGGGCGAGTAATTTCTGGTGCAATTGAAGTTGGCGCTTCGGTCTTAGCTGAGATTGATCAAGAGCGTCGTGATGCGATCTCTCGGGCACACACTGCAACTCACATGGTGCATAAAGCTTTCCGCGAAGTATTGGGAGAGACCGCAACACAGGCAGGTTCGGAGAATTCACCAGGACGCTTCCGCTTTGATTTTCCTGCAACTGGCGCAGTTCCTACTTCAGTTTTGAGCGAGGTAGAAGAGCGGGTTAATTCGCTGCTCATCAAAAACTGGGAAGTAAATGTGGAGGTAATGTCACAGGATGCGGCGAAGAAGATCGGCGCGATGGCGCTCTTTGGCGAAAAGTATGGCGATCAAGTTCGCGTTGTGAGTGTCGGTGATTGGGCGCGGGAACTCTGCGGCGGAACACATGTGCAGCGCAGCGGTCAGCTGGGGCTAGTGAAATTATTGGGCGAGGCATCTATTGGCGCAGGTGTGCGTCGCGTTGAAGCACTCGTCGGTGCAGATGCTTATAGATTTTTAGCACGCGAACATATCCTGCTCGATTCACTCACTGAAATCATCAAGGGCGCACGCGTAGAGGAACTTCCAGAGCGCATCAATGGTTTGGTTAATCGCCTCAAAGATGTAGAGAAAGAACTTGCGACTATGCGCTCGGCAAATGCACTAAGCCAAGTGGGAGATCTGACTAAGAGCGCAGTCGTTGTCAATGGCACATCCTTTATTGGCGCGAGATTATCTGATGGGCTATCTGGCGATGATCTTCGTAAAGTCGCACTCGATCTGCGTGCCCGTATTGAGGATTGCGTTGTTGCACTAATTAGTGGTGAAGCTGATAAACCAGTTCTAGTCTGCGCAGTGAGTCCAAGTGCGCAAGGTAAGGGAATTAAAGCTGGCGCCTTAGTAAAGATTGGTTCGGCAGTTCTTGGCGGTGGCGGTGGTGGTAAGGATGATTTTGCACAAGGTGGCGGTGTCAATCTAGCGGCAGGTCAAGCAGCCCTTGATGCAATCGCACTTGCACTGCGCGGGTAGGAGTTATGAAATCAGGACGGCGCATTGCCTTTGATTATGGCGATACCCGAATTGGCGTTGCACTCAGTGACTTACATGCAATCCTTGCATCGCCTTTAACTGTTTTGCTCCGTGAAGATGCCGGGCTGACCGATCAACTCACAGCGCTATTTCTTGAGCACGAACCGATTGCCATCTACTTAGGAAATCCACTTCATCTCTCTGGTGTGGCTGGAGCAAGTAGCAGCAAGGTCTCTGACTTCAAAGCGCTTTTAGAGTCAATTACTGAGATACCAGTGATCTTGATTGATGAGCGCATGAGTACTACATCAGGGTTGAAATCTCTACGTGAGGCAGGAGTAGATAGTCGCAAGGCAAAAGAGTTGATTGATGCAGTGGCGGCGGTAGCTATCCTGGAACAAGGTATTGCAATGGAACAGAAGTAATGAAGGTATCGCTTCAATCCTTTATTCGAGTCTTTCTTGCACTTGTTCTGATTGTCGTAATGACTGGCGGCTTAGTAGTCGTTCGTCGGGCAGCGATTCGAGTCGCCGATTTTCCAGCTAACACCGCGCAGCAAGAAGTCACAATTGAAATTCCAGCCGGTGCAAGTGGCGATGTGATCGCGAAGTCACTCTTTGCTGCACAAGTAGTTGCCTCCGCGGAGAGTTTCTACCGCTTAGCTGTGCGAGATCCACGTGCTTCCACGATTGCGCCCGGATTACATCAGATTCAAAGACATATCCCAGCAACGGTTGCACTCACTCAATTGTTGGATCCCAAGCGCATCCCCAATCTGGTAATCGTTAAAGAAGGGGCGTGGCGCAGCGAAGTTATCACTGCGCTAATTGCTCGGGGCTTTATCCGAAGCGAGATTGAAAAAGCGTTAAAATTAGTAAAGGTTCCGAAGGGTTTTACCGCAGTAGAGGGAATCTATTTTCCCGCACAATATTCATTCCCTACTGGGACGACTGCACTGAGTGCGTTGCAGACAATGATCGATCGCTTTGCGGTTGAAGCGAAAGCGACTGGATTATCAACGCCATCTGGAAAATTCACGTCCGCACAATTGTTGACTGTTGCCTCCATTGCGCAGGCCGAAGGCGACCTCGCTGATTTCCCAAAGATCACTCGCGTAATCTTCAATCGCCTCAAAATTGGAATGCCGCTACAGATGGACACCACAGTTCATTACATCAAGAAGTCTCGCGGTCGAATTTTTCTCAGCCTTAATTCGACAAAGATTGCTTCCCCCTACAACACCTACCTGCACTACGGCCTGCCACCAACTCCCATCGGAAACCCAGGTAGAGCTGCGATCAAGGCGGCGCTCAATCCGGCGCCAGGCGAGTGGACCTTCTTTATTACGGTGAAACCGGGCGATACTCGCTTCACATCTTCGGCGAGCGAATTTAATAACTGGAAGAATGAGTACGAGAAGAATGCAAAGGCGGGGTTATTTAAATGAATGGGCAATTACGGGCAGCTGTTCTTGGTTCGCCGATTTCGCATTCACTCTCACCTGTACTGCATCGCTGCGCTTATGAAATCTTAGGAATTGCGGCTACTTATGACGCAATCGAAATTCAAGAGAACCAACTCGTTGAATTTGTCTCGAAGATGGATTCAAGTTGGCTTGGCGTATCCCTGACGATGCCGCTTAAAGAAGAGGTATTGAAGGTCGCTGATGAAGTTGACCCACTTGCCTCACGAATCCAATCCGCCAACACTCTCTATCGAGTGGGAGAGAAGTGGCGAGCAACGAGTACCGATGTTAATGGCTTCAGTTATGCCTTAGCGGCAAAGAGTTCAGAGAATTTCACATCAGTAGTAATCCTCGGCGCCGGGGCAACCGCTCGTTGTGCCGCGGCAGCCTTTGATGGCAAGGGTCGAAGAATTACCGTTCTGCTTCGTAGCGATTACCGTAAAGCGCAGATGCAACCATGCGTGAGTGAAGGAGAGTTGCACTTTGCACAGTGGAATGATCGCACCGCTCTTCTCGATGCTGATTTAATCGTCAACACCACACCTGCTGGTGTCGGTGATGAGGTTGCACTCCTTCTAGATCATAAGCCGGATGCGATTTTCTTTGAAGCACTTTATAACCCATGGCCAACTCGCCTTTTGCAATCATGGCGCGCTACACAATCGCGTGGAATTGATGGTTTAGATCTACTAGTGCATCAAGCAATTGATCAGATCGCACTCCAGACCGAAGGCGTCCGAAAGATGGATCTACCCGAACGCAGTACTTTTGCGGCTGCGCTGCGAAGGGCTGGGTTGAAAGCACTGGGAGTAAATCCACAGGCTTAAAGCACGAAACTTTCGCGCGCGCTTTAGTGGCGCATGAGAATTTTGCCTTATCTAGTAGCTGCCTTTTTTGGCGCGAGATCTTCTTTAGTTGATTTACGCCACTACCGATTACCGAACAAGTATTCGGTAGGTGTCTTTCTCGCGGCCTGCATGGCTAATGGAATTTCGCAAGCCGGTAAGAATTGCATACTCACTCTGACTTCATATCTTCTTATTCTCATTCTGGTTCGAGGGAATTTGGGATTGGGCGATGTGAAATTCGCCGGCGCATGTAGTGGCTTCCTATCGAGTGATCTCTCGGTTATTGCATCTTTTCTACTGGTGACATGGATCTTCGGTGCAGTGCAGTTAGTGGTTATTCGATCGTGTAGTGGAATGTGGCCAAAGAAGATCGCGTTAGGACCAGCAATTTATCTGTCAACGATCGCCTTATTAGGCGCGAGATGGGCACCTTCTCTGTCACAATAGGCCAATGCGTTGGCTCACTGCAGGAGAATCTCACGGTCCGGTCCTGACCGCGATCGTTGAGGGCCTGCCGGCACATATTCAGATCTCAACGAAAGAGATCAATGAAGATTTAGCCAGGCGCCGCCTTGGTGCCGGTCGCGGTGCCCGTCAGAGTTTTGAAGCAGATCAAATCCGAATTCTTGGCGGTATCCGTTTAGGTATTTCACAAGGTGGTCCGATTGCAGTTGAAGTAGGAAATTCGGAATGGCCAAAGTGGGAAAAAGTTATGTCGGCCGACCCAATCGATCCCGCTGAGATTTTTGGTTTGGCGCGCAATGCACCTTTATCTCGACCACGCCCTGGACATGCCGACATGGTTGGTATGCAGAAGTACGACTTTGATGATGCGCGGCCAATTTTAGAACGTGCAAGTGCACGCGAAACTGCAGCA
>WLQV01000047.1 GCA_009697555.1 Actinomycetota bacterium
CGAGAAAGTACTTAGCAAGTTTTCCAGCCAGAGTGGTTTTTCCGGCACCTTGTAAACCAGCCAACATAATGACGGTAGGTGGTTTCTTTGCCATGCGAATTCGTCGCTCTTGTCCACCCAAAATCTCAATGAGCGCCTTATTAATAATGTCGTAAATTGCTTGGGCTTGATTGCTACCCGCTTGTAGACCAGGAAGTGCAATAAGTGATTCATTGCGAACTTGGGCGAGAAATGAGTCGACAACATCGAGGGCAACATCACCATCGAGTAATGCTTGGCGAATCTCCACGCAGATCGAATCAATATCTGCCGGCGTAATTTTGCCGCGTGAGCGCAGCGTCGCAAAGGCGCTACTGAACTTCTCGGAGAGTGATTCAAACATAGGTGCTGATACTACTTACTAGCGCAGTGATTCCTCTATTTTTGCCGCTACTTCCCTAGCTCGCTCAGGCGTTAATTGTTCACCGGAAATCTCCAAGACATAGAGGGTGTCGATTGCTTCAGCGCCCAGCGTGGTGACAATGGCAGAACGAATATCTACACGAGAACGAGTGACTGCATCACCGATGCGAAAGAGCAAGCCCACCCGATCGTGACTGCGAACCTCTAGAACTGTTGCAGCACTTGATGCATCAGGAAAAGTTTCAACAATTGCGGGTGGAACTGCAATGGAAGGAAGTTGGTCGTAGGCCCTGGCGCGCTCTGCTAATCGATTTTCTAGGTTAGCTTTTCCTTGCAGCGCTGCATCAATGTCGCTGCGCAATTTATCTGCAGTCGGTGCGCTAGCAAAGGGATCGAGTGAAACAATCCAGCGCATTACTGCAGCGCTTCCATGGGATCTAGTTCTGGCAGATCTCACATCGAGGCGAGCCAGATTTAATACTCCAGCTACAACAGAGAGCAATCCAGGACGATCTGGCGCAATAATTTCAATTGCATAATCACCATCGTGTTCAAGGACGTCGACTCGAAGCGCGCCAATTTCGGCAAATGCCCTCTGCTCTGCCGAGAGTTCTGGTTCTGGCGCAATCGTGTTATCAGACATGGCAATGCGAACTCGATTTACTAAATCTGCAACCAAGCTCGCCTTCCATGGACTCCATGCAGTTCTACCCGTTGCTTCACCATCGGCGATGCTCAGTGCGTGTAATAGCTCAAGAGTTTGAACATCGGGAATCACGGCGATGATGCTTGCAACTGTTGCTGGATCATCAAGATCGCGTCTGGTGGCAGTTGCTGAAATTAAGAGATGATGAGCCACCAAGAGTTCAAGAGTCTTTACATCACTTTCGGGAAATCCCAGACGTCGCACAAGGGGCACAATTAATTCTGCGCCACGAACGCTGTGGTCGGCTTGCGTTCCTTTTCCTAAATCATGAAAGAGCGCAGCAACAAGAAGAAGATCTGGGCGATGTACTTGTCGAGTAAGTGCTGCAGCATGTACCGCGGTTTCCACCATGTGGCGGTCCACAGTGTGACGATGGAGAACGTTGCGCTGCGGTAATGAGCGAAGTGGCGACCACTCTGGCAGTAAGTCAGTGATGATTCCTTCTTGATCAAGGGCTTCCCACACTTGCACCATCGCACTACCGGCACCGATCAGCGCAACTAAATTCTCTCTGGCTTCGCGTGGCCAGGGATTGGGTAACTCATGAAAATTAGCAGCTAGTTGCATGCATGAATCAAGCGAGAGTGGCAGACCAAGTTGCGCCGCAGTTGCTGCAGCACGCAGTGGCAGTACCGGATCAGATTTGAAATCAATGTCGTGATCAATGATTACTTCTTGGTGCAAAACGCTGATGTTCTTTGCCACTGAAGTAACTCGTGGCTTGCGCAAAAATCTTCCTAAGCCATCTTTACCGCGATGGTCCAAGCGATGCCACATCGATTGAATGACATAGTCAACGCTGCGGGCAGATGTAGCAAGCTCTGCCATGAGTGCATCTGCATCGGAGTACTTGAGAAACTCGGCAACTTTATCTTGCTCTTGGAAGAGCAGTTGATCGCGATTTCTACCACTGACAATATGAAGGGCTTCACGCGCATTATTCAGAGCAGCTTCGGCATGGCTAATTCTCTCTATTGGAACTTCAACTGCGCCAGAGAGTGCAACAGCGCGCAGTGCATTAATGTCGCGGAGGCCACCGCGTGCCTCTTTAAGATCTGGCTCTAATAAATAAGCGAGTTCGCCCGCTTTCTCATGGCGCTCTTGCATTGAGACTCGTAATTGTCCGAGGCGACGTTTGGAATCTCTGCGCCATTCATCAATCGCATCGCTCTGCACGCCAGCTACTAAATCAGCGTCACCTGCAACGAGTCGAATGTCCAATAAACCAAGGGCTACTCGTAAATCATCGTGTGCCGCATCCCGAGTTTGGGTACGCGTGCGAACTGAGTGATCAACGCTGGTTGGAATTAATTCACTTTGATGTGCCTTATCCCAAATCGGATAGAGCAATTCATTAACAAATTTCGAAAGCAAATCTTCATTATGGGCATCAGTGTGCAAGATCAGAATATCTAAATCTGAACCGGGTGATAATTCACCGCGGCCATAACCACCAACTGCAGCAACTGCGATCCCTTTTTCCTCGATTGAAAACTTCTCTATCGCAAGATGGTAAAGGGAGCGCAGATAGCGATCGCTCTCATTCGACCGCGCTCTGCGCTCCCTTGTTCCCATGTACCTAACCTAGTAAAGGAACGCTATTTAGATTGCATCCGATCCGCGTTCGCCGGTGCGAACGCGAACGATTTGATCAACTGGCGTCGTCCATACCTTTCCATCGCCAATTGACCCGGTAGATGCCGCCTTCACGATGACATTAACAACGGCATCTGCCTCGCTGTCATCAACTAGTACTTCGAGGCGAACTTTTGGCACAAGGTCAACGGTGTATTCAGCGCCACGATAGACCTCGGTATGACCGCGCTGGCGACCAAAACCACTGGCTTCTGACACTGTCATTCCATTTACGCCATGGGCTTGAAGTGCATCTTTAACTTCATCCAACTTAAATGGTTTCAAGATTGCGGTAATTAACTTCATGACAGTGAACCTCCACGTGATGAGCTGGTCATTTCATAAGCGGTCTCAGCATGTTCGTTGAGATCGATACCTTCGATTTCAGCATCCTTCTTGACGCGGAAACCAATGGTCTTCTCGAGTACAAATCCGAGAATTAATGTGACAGTAAATGAGTAAGCAAGTACTAAACCAACGCCGAGTGCTTGTTTGCCAAGGAGCGCGGTTCCGCCGCCATAAAGCAGGCCATCGACACCGATGCTATTAACAACGTGAGTTCCAAAGATTCCGATCGAGAGGCAGCCCCAAATTCCACCAACTAAGTGGACGCCGACTACGTCGAGTGAATCATCAAAACCGAGCTTGTACTTGAGGCCAACCGCTAGCGCGCAGAGCGCACCGGCAATTAGACCGATAACAACTGCCGCCCATGGTGCAACGAAGGCGCAAGCAGGTGTGATTGCAACAAGACCGGACACTGCACCTGATGCGGCACCTAGGGAGGTCATGTGGCCATTGCGCACCTTCTCCACCAAGATCCAACCAAGGAGTGCCGCAGCTGTAGCAACTTGAGTATTCATAAATGCAAGACCTGCAATTCCATTTGCAGCGAGTGCAGATCCGGCATTAAATCCGAACCAACCAAACCACAAGAGACCAGAGCCGAGAAGAACTAGCGGCAGTGAGTGTGGTCGCATCGCTTCACGGCGCCAACCAACTCTCTTGCCCAACACAATTGCTAGTGCAAGACCTGCGGCGCCAGCGTTGATGTGGACTGCAGTTCCGCCAGCGAAATCTTCAATACCTTTACCGGCAAGGAAACCAGTGCCAGTAAGAGTGTCGCCGACTTTATTGCCAAAGTAAAAGACCCAGTGAGCAACTGGGAAGTAAACGATTGTCACCCAGAGCGCAACGAAAATTGCCCATGTAACAAACTTTGTGCGATCGGCAATTGCACCAGAAATCAGTGCGGGAGTAATAATGGCGAACATTAATTGGAAGGCAGCAAAGACCAAGACTGGAATTGGGTAGGTGCCACCATTATTAATGAAATTGCCAACTTCTCCGCCAAGGCCAGAGAGTGAGAATGAGCCATACCAAGCCGATTCACCTTTGTAACCAAATGCTAATTCGTATCCGTAAATTACCCAGAGCACACTGACGATTCCGATGGTGATCATCGACATCATCATCATGTTTAGCACGCTCTTGGTGCGAACCATGCCGCCATAGAAGAATGCCAAACCTGGCGTCATTAAAAGAACAAGTGCACTGCTGGCGAGGATCCAAGCGGTGTCACCAGAATTGAGAACTACTGGAGTCATAAATATCCCATTTCAGAAGTAGAGAGGTAAATGAGGAAATCTCGCCGTTGAGAGAGCGAAACCTTCTCCTGCCCGAGTTACAGCAGGTGGCGTGGTGAGTTTCGGGCAGGTGACAAATGCTGCCCTTGTGTTACATCTGGATTACAAGAGCCCCTGGATGTAGCGATCTGGCTCAAAAGCCGACCAATCTCCGCTTGCTTCCCCGCTTCCGATGAACTTAATCGCAATCCCAAGCTCACTTTCAATTGAGAGTGCGATGCCGCCTTTGGCGCTGCCATCGGTCTTGGTGAGAATCAAACCAGTGAGCGAAACTGCTTCGGAGAATATCTTTGCTTGTGACAATCCATTCTGCCCCGTTGTTGCATCGACTACGAGCATTACTTCACTTACCGGCGCAACTTTCTCTACAACACGGCGAATCTTTCCTAATTGATCCATGAGATCGCTCTTATTTTGCAAACGACCAGCGGTATCGATAATTAAATAATCCACTTTGCTCTCTTGTGCGCGCTGGGCCGCATCGAATGCAACTGACGCGGGATCGCTATTTACTGCACCACTTACTACTTCAACTCCGATACGAGCGCCCCATGTCTGCAGCTGCTCAACTGCGGCAGCACGAAAAGTGTCGGCAGCTCCCAAGAGAACTGAATTTCCTTGCGCAACAAGTTGAGTCGCAAGTTTCGCCGCTGAAGTTGTCTTTCCAGTTCCGTTGACACCAACGATCAAGATCACTGTGAGTGGATCGGTCGTTGCCAGGCTACGTGACTTGGAAATAAATAATTTACTCAAAGTTGCAATTAGTGCAGCCCCGGGATCAGAATCACGTAAATCTTTTGCTTGGTTAATAATTTCACTACTTAACTTGGGGCCTAAGTCGGCTTCAATGAGTGCGCGCTCTAACTCCTGCCAATCTTCGGCAAGCGCACTTGATTTACCGCTAACTTTTGCGATGAATTTAGAGAATAGCCCCACGAAAATTTCCTATAACTTAGGCAGTTTCAGCATCACGAAGACGCTGAGAGATAACTTCGGATACGCCATCACCGCGCATGGTTACACCATAAAGTGCATCGGCAATCTCCATGGTGCGCTTCTGGTGGGTAATGATGATCAACTGTGAGCTCTCGCGAAGTTCCTCAAGCACACCAAGTAGGCGTCCTAAGTTCACATCATCGAGTGCTGCTTCAACTTCATCTAGAACATAGAAGGGACTTGGTCGCGCCTTGAAAATAGCGACCAACATCGCGACTGCAGTCAGAGACTTCTCGCCGCCCGATAGGAGTGAGAGACGCTTGATGCGCTTTCCTGGTGGGCGAGCTTCGACATCAACGCCACTAGTAAGCAGATCATCTGGATTGGTGAGAATTAAGCGACCATCGCCGCCTGGGAATAGTCGAGCAAAGATCGATTCGAATTGTTTAGCAGTCTCTTCGTAAGCTTCCATGAAAATGGTCTGCACTCGATCATCTACTTCCTTAATGATGTCGAGCAGATCCTTCTTAGTGTTCTTCAAATCTTCTAACTGCTCCGCCAAGAAGCGCAGGCGCTCCTCTAGCGATGTGTACTCCTCAAGGGCGAGTGGGTTGATCTTGCCAAGCAGTGTTAAAGATTTCTCAGCAGCGGCAAGGCGCTTTTCCTGTTGGTCGCGGCGATATGGAATGAGGTCACCGGAAATTACTTCGCCTTGCTCATTTTCAAAGAGCGTTGGAACATCTTTATCTGGACCATATTCGGCAACGAGCGTCTGCACATCGATACCTAGCTCTTCGATCGCTTTACTCTCGAGCTGCTCAATCCGCATCCGTTGTTCGGCACGCGCGATTTCATCGCGATGCACACTCGATGTGAGTTGCTCTAGTTCAATTGCTAATTCACGACTGCGAGCACGAATGGTTAGCGTTTCACCATCGCGTGCAACGCGTGATGCATCGAGGCGATTGCGCTCGGTTGTTGCTTGCGCAATAGAGCGCTCAATGTGAATCAAAACTTCATAAGCTGCCTCTGCAACTGCCAGCGAGACAGTCGCTGCTTGCGCACGAGCACCGCGGCGAGTGACGGCGCGATCTGCGCTATCGCGCTCTTGCTGTGCTGCAGCTTCCAGTGAGACGGCACGTGCTGCAATCGAATCGACCCGTTCTTCACTTGTGCGAAGTGCTAAGCGAGCTTCAACTTCATGGGTACGTGCATTAGAAACTTGAGTACGCAGACTCTCGGCAACCGAGTGATCGGGTTCAACAACTTCTGCTGCATGCTGGAATTGATTCTGGGCAATCTGCAATTCTGCTTGATCGCGCTCTTGTGCGGCGCGGGCTTCCTCGAGTGAGAGATTTAAGCGCTCAATTTCACCTTTGGCAGATTTAACATTCTGTCCAGCAACTGCTAATTGTTCAGTAAGTGCAGCAATACGAGCATCTGATTCATTGAGCCGGGCGAAGGCAGAATCAAATGCGCTCTGCTTCTGGGTAAGAAGTGTCTGAGTGCTGACAATTTCAAAACCAATTCGCTCACATGTGTGAGTTGTGCTCTCTAATTTTGCAGATAAATCCTCGATAAGCGCCTTGATCTCAACCAGTGATGATGTGGAGCTAGAACCACCGCGTGCGCGTGAGCGAGTAAGAATGTCGCCATCGCGAGTAACAACGGTGAGATCAGAATGCTGACGCAGGATCTCTTCGGCGCCTTGAGCAGAATCGGCAACAACCACATTGCTCAATAAATCTGCAAGGAGATCGCCAATTTCAGATGAACTCACATGTTGGGTTAGCGCAGTAAGGCCATCGGGAATTGCTCGAGAATTACTGTTGCCTGGCGTGTGAACCAATACATCTGCCTGTCCTAGTGATTCACGACGCAACAAGGTAAGCGCACTTACTGCGGCTGAAAGATCGCGCACCACAATGGCATCGGCATAATTGCCGAGAGCTGCAGCAACTGCGCTCTCCCAGCCCTTATCAATAGTGATCATTCCGGCCACACTGCCCAAGATTTGCACGCCATGGCCATCGCGAAGTAGCGCTGCTGCGCCATCGCGAGTTTGAGAAGTAGTGCGCATTGCATCCAAACGCGCTTCAAGTGAGTGGCGATCGCGCTCTGCTGCACGTTCGCTATCGATCAAAGTTTGTAGCTCTTCTTGTACTTGGTTTAGCTCACGTTGCGCAGTTGTAAAGGCGGCATCAAGACCGAGTTCGCCGCTTCCTGCACTTGTGATTTCCAATTCCAAAGTTGAGTATTCACGCTGTGCAATGTCGACGCGGTTTTGAACTTCATCGCGCGTGCGAGTAAGACGGGTAATTTCTTCGGCAATCGCTTCGATACGTGCCGCAAGAGATTTAATGTGACCCTCTTGGCGCGCAGTGCCCTCGCGTTGATCTGCAAGTGTGCGAAGCG
>WLQV01000048.1 GCA_009697555.1 Actinomycetota bacterium
GCTTCTTCACTCCAGAAATTGAGTACTTCTTCGGACCAGCGCAATATTGTTGCAATGTTTGCAATGGCTGAGACATCTACTTCCTTCTGGCTAACTGTGCGCCCTGCTATTTGAGGCGCCGTATGAAGAAATTCTTGATGCGTCTTGCCCCCGCGCAAGTGCAGTGCAACTTCGCGCGGAAGAATTACAGTTCGTGAATCAAAGGGGATAAGAAATTTCTCTTGAATTAACCATGACATCCCCGCTGGTGGATTCTTTGAATCCCCGATGGTTCCCCGAGGAGCGCTCCATGTGAGTTTCTTTAAGAGTTCTGCCGCCTCCTTTGGTGCATCTGCTAATTTTTTTAAGGAGAGCTTCACCATTGATGGCGGACCAAGTCGCGCAGGTTCAGGACCAATTGCCTCTCGAAGTGAAGATGGCAGACGGAGTTCTTTATCCTCGCCATAAACAAGTGCTAATGATTGTAATTTTTCAACGACTACTGCTGCGCTCTTATGTGTCAGTGCGATGACATCTTTAATGGCAAATGGTTCAGTAAGAACTGCGCAGCTCTCTAAAACTTGAAATTCCCAAGCATTAAGGCTTTCGACGGCTCGAGTGAGACTGGGCAATGAATTCAGGCGAACTGAGAGCGATGCGACATCTGGCGGAACTGGTGAGATCAAATCTGGACGCAGCGCGAATAGCTCGAGCATCGCTTCATCGGTAAGCGAGCGCAAGTGGTCGGCGAAAGAGCGCGATTCCATAACTTGCCTACATTAGTGCCACTTCGTAGGTGCTGCTTACCGAATTACTTTCGCTTTCGCCGCTGAGGGGTAATGAGCGTTCCAAGGGCAGCCAGTCGAGAGACGATCGGGCCTAACCAGCGATTGAGTACACGCATCCTGCGAAAATCATGAATTGGCCAACCATCTCGCAGCGCCAAGATTCGCAAGATTGCATCGGGGTTGATTACACGAGGGTTGCCGACTGCTTCCAAAAGTGGAAGATCATTGTGGCTATCGCTGTAAGCAAAACATTTGCTGAGATCAAAATTTCGCTCAGCGGCAAGGGCTGTGATTCCAACTGCCTTCTCTCTGCCATGCAATAAGTTTCCTAATAACTTTCCAGTGTAGGTATCGCCCTTAATCTCAGCCTTGCTGCCAATTGCGCCAGTAAAACCCAATCGATTTGCAATCAGGTGTGCCATGTCTTCTGGCGCTGCAGTTACCAACCAGACCTCTTCACCGGCTGCTAAATGTGTATGTGCAATCTCAATAGTTTCTTGCCACAAGTGGGGCGAGACATATTCATCATAAATTTCTTGGCCAATTGCTTCAATCTGAGTAACTGAGTGGCCACCAATGAAATCAGTAGCTGCTTGCTGATAGCGCGCAATCACTTCAGGTTTTTCTTGACCAGTTAAGCGGAAGCGAAGATTGGCAAGGACAAATCGGGAGATGTCCTTCTTTGTAAAGAAACCACGTTGATACATGCCTCGTCCGAGAAAATAGAGGGTTGAGCCACGAATCAAGGTGTTATCGACATCAAAAAAGGCAGCTGCCTTGGATGGAAGTGCCATGTCACAACCTTAGCGAGAGGGAGTTCATTTCTACGCTTTATGCTTGCCCTATGGGATCAACAGTTCATGTAGTGCGCCATGGCGAGGTGCACAATCCCGAAAAAATCCTGTACGGGCTACAACCTGGTTGGCACCTGTCTGAACGTGGGCATGAGATGGCCAAGGTAGTAGCGACATGGTCGCAGCAATTTGAAGTTGGCGCTGTTGTTGCTTCGCCATTGCAGCGGGCGCAAGAGACCGCAACTCCTATTGCCGCCTTGCATAAATTAAGTATTGTCACTGAGCCACGATTAATAGAGGCGAGAAATATTTTCGAAGGAAAGAAATTTGAATTAGGAAGTGGCGTACTTCGCCATCCGCCATCATGGCGCTATCTCTGGAATCCATGGCGTCCTTCTTGGGGTGAGCCATATGTTGAGCAGATCAATCGTATGCTCGCTGCAGTTTTCGCTGCTCATCAATTAGCAAATGGTAAAGATGCGATCTGTGTTTCGCACCAACTTCCAATCTGGATTCTGCGCAGCTTTATCGAAGGAAAACATTTAATTCACGATCCACGCAAGCGTCAATGTTCGCTGGCATCGGTGACCAGTATCCATTTTGATGGCGATGGGGTTATTTCTGGATTCACCTACTCCGAACCTGCACAGGCGCTTTTGCCGCCGAAGAAGAAGTAATGAAACGCTTATTCTTCGTTGCGATCTCGTTACTTTTACTTACTGGCTGTACCGGCGGAGTTTCAGCTAAAGACTCTAATTCATTTGTGGCCGGCAATGGCACAGTAACTTTTATTAAAGAGTCGGCTCGCAAGAGTGCACCAGCACTTAGTGGAAAGAGCCTCGATGGAAATCAAATCACTCTGGCGCAAGGCTCGGTTGCCGTAATAAATGTCTGGGCTTCTTGGTGTGCGCCTTGTCGGGCCGAAGCACCGACCTTATCTGCGCTATCAAGTAAGTATAAAGAGGTAAATTTTCTAGGAATTCTTACTCGTGATAATCCAGCAAATGCGCAAGCTTTTGTAAGGCGTTTTGAAATCAAATATCCAACGTTGGTTGATGATCGAGTTTTGCTTGGATTTCGCGGTCAATTAGTACCTAATGCAATTCCATCAACGCTAATTATTGATAAGAAGGGCAGAGTGGCGGCGCGAATTTCTGGTGAGATCACTGTTGCCTCTTTAAGTAAATTGATTGAGCAGGTGCAAGGAGAGTGAAGGATTTCTTTGTCAATCAAGTCCTTGATGGATTTCTCCTTGTTGCTTTTCCCATTGCATTTGTAGCTGGCCTTATCTCCTTCCTCTCGCCATGCGTACTGCCACTTGTTCCTGGGTATCTCTCCTTCACTGCGGGAATTGCACGAACACGTGGCCAACTCTTTCGCGGCTCATTGCTCTTTGTTCTGGGATTTAGCGCACTCTTCCTCTCTTATGGCGCTCTCTTTGGTGGGCTTGGCTCCACCATTGCAGCAAATGGTTCGTGGATCACACGAGTACTTGGCATCTTTACCATTCTTATGGGCGCACTCTTTCTTGGAAAATTTCCAATGGCACCCAGTTTTAAACCGCGTATGAAAACTATCGGTGGGATTTGGGGAGCAGCACCCCTTGGTTTTCTCTTTGGAATTGGTTGGACACCCTGCATTGGTGCAACTCTTGCCGCAGTTGAAACTCTCTCATTTCAATCTTCGAGTGCGCTGCGCGGTGCAATTCTCTCGCTCGGTTATTGCTTAGGTTTGGGTCTTCCCTTCATCCTGACTGGACTCTTCTTAGATCGATCAGAGCGCATGAGAAAGTTTCTTACCCGTCGCGGTGATCGCATCACTCAAATAGGTGGAATATTTCTGATCGCGATTGGTTTACTGCAAATCTTCGGTGCTTGGTCATTTGTTCTCAATACGATGCGCGATTTCATCTCTAACTTTGTTCCGGTGATCTAATGAGTAATCAGAAAATTGAAGTCCCAGCCATAGGAATGGGCCCATTGCTGCGATTTAGTTGGCGCCAATTAACAAGTATGCGGACTGCGCTAATTCTCCTTTTAATGCTGGGAATTGCTGCGATTCCGGGTTCATTGATTCCGCAACGTGGTCAGAATCCAATGAAGGTGCAAGAGCTATTTACCCAATCACCAGGTTTAGCAAAGTTCTACGATGCGCTCTCACTCTTTGATGTTTATGCATCCCCGTGGTTTAGCGCAATCTACATTCTTCTCTTTCTCTCACTTATCGGTTGTGTATTGCCCAGAAGCTTTGAACATTTCAAAGCAGCGCGGGCGCTACCGCCGGCAACTCCAAAGAATCTTAATCTTATGGAGCATTTCGCCACTTGGTCCGGTGAGGGCAATGAATTAGATCTTGCCCAAAAATGGTTTAGGCGAAATCGATTTAGAGTAAAAGTCGATGGGAATTCACTCTCAGCTGAGAAAGGCTTTCTGCGCGAAACTGGCAACTTGCTCTTTCATTTAGCTTTAATCATGGTGCTCTTTGGTGTGAGCTTTGGCGCACTCTTTGGCATGAAAGGAGATGCAATCGTCAATGTTGGTGAAACTTTTGTTAATACCACCACTTCCTATGATTCCATCTCACTTGGGCGATTGAGCAATGAGAGCTCACTAGCGCCATTCACTATTACTGTGAATAAATTTGTTGCAAAATACAATGCAATTACAAGCGCGCCAGAAGATTACACACTCAATGTAACAAGTAAGAATTCACCAGAAAGTCGCGAGAACCAGAATGTGATAAAAGTTAATAGCCCGCTTGGCTTTGGTAGTACCAATGTCTATCTACAAGCAAATGGTTACTCACCAATTGTTACAGTGCGAGATAAGAGCAATGCGATTGTCTTTCAAGGGCCAGTGCCATTCTTGCCGCAAGATTCAAACCTCACTTCAATTGGCGCAATCAAAGTTCCAGATATGCAGCCACAGATTGGATTTGTTGCGTCATTCTTGCCAACGGCGGCACGTGACAAAGTAAAAGGGGGAATTTCGGCATTCCCAGAACTTTTAGATCCAGCCTTATTGCTCTCAGTTTGGCGCGGAGACTTGGGGCTAGATCGTGGCATTCCACAATCGGTCTATCGAATAAACACTTCAAAGATGGAGCAGATCGGGTTGCAATCATTAAAGCCAGGTGAGATTTATACATTCGCAGATGGTTCAATTTCATTTGATGGAATTACACCCTGGGTTAATTTGCAGATAGTGCGAGATCCAGGAAAGAGCTTTGCTCTCGTCGGTAGCGTTTTAGCGATCGCTGGGTTACTTGCATCACTCTTTGGGCGACGTCGCCGAATCTGGATTAGAGTTACCGCGCAAGGCAAAGTCGAAGTTGCAGGACTTGCAAAGAATGCAGTTGCTGGGCTTGCAAGTGAAATTGAAACATTTGTTAGTGCAATACGAGGCAAATCGGAGGGAGCGCTTTAATGGATAACACTTCATGGGCGTATCTTTCAAATTATTTAATTTACTCAGCTATGGCAGTTTTCACCCTTGCCTTTTTTGCGCATGCATTTGAAACAGCGTGGGCAGTTCGTACTCCTTCAATAGCCACAGAGAAATCTGAAGGCAATTTACTGGTGAAAACATTTGATTTCGAACGCACTGCGCGAACTGCTCGAATTGCTACCGCCTTTATGATTTTAGGATTCCTCTTATTATTTTCTGGGGTAGTAGCACGTGGCATCTCAGCGCATCGAGTTCCATGGGGCAACATGTATGAATTTTCGATCACCGGTGCAATGGCTTTTACCGGCGCCTATCTTCTCGCGCTACGAAAGAATGATCTGCGTTGGCTTGGTTTAATTGTGGCGACCGCGGTGCTACTGACCTTAGGAACTGCAGTTACCGTTCTCTATCGCCCTAGTGCACCACTTGTTCCTGCGCTGAAATCAACCTGGTTAGTGATTCACGTTTCAGCTGCAATTGTTTCGGGTGGAGTATTTCTCTTGGCAAATACCATTGCTGCTACTTATCTTCTGCTTGATCGCATGGAGCAACGGGGCGGCCGAAATGCTTGGGCAAAGCGCTTGCCAACATTGGAAGTTCTCGATCAACTCTGTTATCGCTTAGTGGCATTTGTATTTCCACTCTGGACCTTCGCTGTTATTGCCGGTGCAATCTGGGCAGAGCATGCGTGGGGTCGTTATTGGGGCTGGGATCCAAAAGAGACATGGGCCTTTATTACCTGGGTCTGTTACGCCGCATATCTTCATGCGCGGGTAACCGCTGGTTGGCGCGGACGCAAAGCTGCCTGGCTCTGCTTACTTGCCGGTTCAACATTCTTATTTAATTATGTCTATGTAAATATTTGGGGAACTGGAAAGCACACTTACTCCGGCTTATAAGTATTACTGGGGAAGTTTGATTGTTATTGCTAGTCCACCCATTGCATTCTTACCAAAGGTAATTTCTCCTGCATGAGCTTTTACGATTGCAGAGACAATGCTTAATCCCAAACCTGAGCCACCGGTGGCACGGGAGCGTGAGCGATCAAAGCGAGAGAACTCTGAAACTCCGCCAGAAGTAAATTCATCAGGTAAACCTGGACCAGCATCGTTATAAGAAATGGTGCAGAAATCTTTACTCTTCTCAATCCGCAACTCCACCGCATCACTCTTAGCGGTATGGCGGCGAGCGTTGGAGAAAATATTGCTAAAGAGTTGGGCTAGCAGACGTGGTGAACCACTAATCATTAACGGATTAGAAAACTCCTTGGTGATTACTCGCTCTGGTTGTAATACTTTCAAATCATCAATAAATCCGTTTGCTAGAGATGCAACATCAAAGACCTCTCGATCAATTTCAGGGCGCTCACCAAGTTCTGCAAGTAGTAGCAACTCGGAGATGAGTTCCTCCATACGTTGCGTTTCAGTTGCAACACGTTCAAGGAATTTCTCCTGCTGCTCAGGATCAATTTCTTGCTTGGTCCGGATTAATTCGATGTATCCCTTGATTACAGTTAATGGGGTGCGCAGTTCATGTGAGGCATCTCCGATGAAGTTTTGAATTCGAGTGCGTTGAAACTTCTCCAGCTCTATTTCGCGCGCAAAAGTTCTCACTTGATTGCGGCGCGAGAAGAAGAGAAACACTGCCAACGCAATTACGAGAAGTAGTAAGTCAAGTGCGCCCAGCAGGCGAAATTGTTGGTATCTCTCGCTCTCAATGAGAAGTAAAGATGCGGCGAGAATGATTTGCTCGCCAGGAGCGCTCTCGAAGGCTCGAATTCGATTATGAGTTCCGGTATCGAGTGAAATAGGGCCACGCCGTGCTGCGGCAAACTCAGCTTTGGTAAGTGGGCGATTGATTGCTGCACTCGAGTCACGCAAAATCAGTAGGCCGCTATCACTTGGTTTGAATCCAAGACTTACTGGGATTTCATCATTCTTACTAAATAGCAGTGCCGCATTCAGGGGATCTTTAGCACTGCCTAAATCTTTTATATTGCCATCAAGGATTTGATCGATTGACTTGATCTTATTTGTGCTTGCGTCATGTATTAACACCGAGCCCAATAAGGCAAAGAGTGCCGAAATAAGAATCGCTACCGCAAAAGGTAGATAAGTACTACGTTTCATTCTTTCGCATCGACCATTTGAAATCCAAAGCCACGGATAGTTTTAATTCCTTCGAAGCCATCTCGGTGCAATTTCTTTCGTAAGTAGGAGATGTAGGTATCAACAACAGATGTATTTGTTTCGAACTCAATTCCCCAAACTGCCCCTAGGAGTGTCTCTTTAGTGACGACCTTGCCAGCTCGCTCCATCAAATAGTGAAGTAAGCGATATTCAGTAGGAGAGAGTTCGATAGTTTCGCCATTAAATTGAACTTGATGGATCTCGTCATCTAGCGAGATTGGACCACAATGAAGTTTTCGCTCAAGGGGTGAGACGCCATGCGTTCTGCGCAAAATTGCTGCAACTCGAAGTGTGAGTTCCTCCAGACCGAAAGGTTTCATCACGTAATCGTCGGCGCCGAGTTTGAGCCCGTGGGATACATCGGCTCGGTCATTTCGTGCGGTGAGAAAAATAACGGGAGTCTGGTCACCACCATCTCGCATCCGCGAGACCATCTCGTAGCCATCTAGGTGAGGCATATTTACATCTGCAATTACCAAATCCACCTTTGATTTTCTCAAGCTA
>WLQV01000049.1 GCA_009697555.1 Actinomycetota bacterium
CTGCCCCACGCTTAATTCTCGAACTTATCTGCGGACGAATGCTGCTGCCCGCTGGTGATAATTCCGAGCGTGGTTTATTAGCGCGGGTAGAGCGCTTGGAGCGAACAGAAAATTTGGCGCCGATGAGTAGCGCAGCACCTGTTGCGAAGAGTGCGCCAGTTGCTGCCGTTGCGAAAGAGAAACCAGTTGTTGCAGATGTAGCAGCACCAGTTGCGACAAGTGAAGTTGCAGCCCCTGTTGCAGAAGCTGCGCCAGCAAAGGCAAAGCCTCAGGCGAGTGGATCATTCGATGTTGCAGCTCTTCGCCGACACTGGCCAGATGTGATTGAAGATGTGAAGAAGAAGCGCCGTTTAACTTGGTCACTGCTCAGTACTAGTGCACAAGTTCTCGGTGTAGATGAGAGTGCGATAACAATCGGCATTGCCAATGCTGGTGCGCGCGATTCATTCTTGCGTTCCAATAGCGATGAGATTCTTCGCCAAGCATTCAGCGACATCATTGGCTTAGATCTTAAGATTGAAGTAACTGTTGATCCCTCAATTGATTCCAATGCACTGCAAGCCAGAGGCACACGTGGCGATGAATCTCCCACCGATGCAACTCAACTCACTGGGGCTGCGCTCTTAGCAAAAGAACTTGGCGCACAAGTAATTCCTGATAGTTCGCGGAAATAAAAGATGAGCGGTATGTATGAAGGTGCAATTCAAGATCTCATCGATGCGCTAGGTCGCTTGCCCGGTATTGGTCCCAAGAGTGCCCAGCGCATTGCATTTCATATTCTGCAATCCGATGCCGATGTTGCATCTGCACTGGTCGATGCAATTCGCATCGTGAAGGAGCGGGTGAAGTTCTGCGTTACTTGCGGCAATGTTTCGGAAGAAGCTGAATGTCGCATCTGTCGCGATCCACGTCGTGATGGCACACAGATTTGTGTTGTTGAAGAGAGCAAAGATGTCATCGCGATCGAGCGCACTCGCGAATTTCGCGGCAAGTATCACGTGCTCGGCGGTGCGATTAGCCCGATCGATGGCATCGGTCCCGAGCAATTGCGAATTCGCGAACTTATGGTGCGATTGGCCGATTCGACAGTTACTGAAGTCATCATCGCCACCGATCCCAATCTTGAGGGAGAGGCCACCGCCACCTATTTAGCTCGCGCCCTCAAGCCACTTGGTCTTCGCATCTCGCGCCTGGCCAGCGGCCTGCCAGTAGGTGGAGATCTGGAATATGCCGATGAAGTTACGCTTGGTCGCGCCTTTGAAGGACGCCGTTCACTCGAGGGGTAATTAATCTTATTATTTGAGATGCTTGGCGTCTTAAATAATGAGAATTGTTACGAGATTTACCGCCCACCCTTTACTCTTGGGCTATGGCTCTCATAGTCCAGAAATTCGGTGGCTCCTCCGTCGCCGATGCGGAAAGCATGAAGCGCGTGGCCGCGCGCATCGTGGCGACCAAGAAGGCGGGCAACGAGGTCGTTGTCGTGGTCAGCGCCATGGGCGATACCACCGATGAGCTCATCGATTTAGCAAAGCAGATCACTCCAATTCCTACCGGGCGCGAGCTCGATATGTTGCTCACTGCCGGCGAGCGAATTTCGATGTCATTGCTTGCGATGGCAATTACAAATTTGGGACATGAAGCGCGTTCATTTACTGGCAGCCAAGCTGGAGTTATTACCGATTCTTCGCACGGTCGCGCTCGCATTATTGATGTGACACCAGGGCGAATTCAAGAAGCGCTCAAAGAGGGTGCAATTGCAATCGTCGCTGGCTTCCAAGGAATTAGCCAAGATACAAAGGATGTGACAACACTCGGTCGCGGTGGTTCGGATACAACTGCGGTTGCTTTGGCTGCAGCACTTGATGCTGATGTCTGCGAGATCTACACCGATGTCGATGGAGTCTTTAGCGCAGATCCACGAGTTGTTCCTGCGGCACGTAAATTGAAATCAGTTACTTACGATGAAATGTTAGAGCTCGCTGCAAGTGGTGCAAAAGTTCTGCACTTGCGTTGCGTTGAGTATGCCCGTCGCTATGAATTACCGATTCACGTACGTTCATCTTTTTCTACCCACGAAGGAACCTGGGTGGTCAAAGATCACCCTGAAGGAGGAGACATGGAGCAAGCAATCATTTCGGGTATCGCTCATGACAAGAGCGAAGCCAAGATCACCATCGTCGGTGTTCCCGATCGCACTGGTGTTGCTGCCCGAATCTTCCAAGCCATCGCCGATGCTGACATCAATATCGACATGATTGTGCAGAATGTTTCTGCTGCAGCTACTGGGCTAACAGATATTTCATTTACTCTGCCTAAGGCAGAGGGCGCTAGCGCCACAACCATTTTGCAACGCATTCAAGGCGAAGTTGGTTTCTCCGCAATTCAATACGATGATCAAATCGGGAAGCTCTCGCTAATTGGCGCAGGTATGCGCTCACATCCTGGCGTTACTGCAACATTCTTTGCCGCGATGTCAGAGGCGGGCGTAAATATTGAAATGATCTCTACATCTGAAATTCGTATCTCGATTGTCTGTCGCGCAGCTGACCTCGAAAAGGGCGTAAAAGCGGCACATACCGCCTTCGATCTCGATGCTGATCAGATTGAAGCTGTGGTTTATGGCGGTAGTGGTCGATGAGCAAAAAACCTTCACTTGCAGTTGTTGGCGCCACTGGCGCAGTAGGCACAGTTATGTTGCAACTACTGAGCGAGCGTGAAGATGTGTGGGGCGAGATTCGCCTTATTGCATCAGCGCGAAGTGCTGGTAAGAAATTGCATTGTCGCGGCGAAGAACTCACCGTTGTTGCACTTTCACCTGAAGCATTCGATGGCATTGATGTTGCAATGTTCGATGTACCTGATGAAGTCTCTGCCGAATGGGCGCCCGTCGCTGCTGCTCGTGGCGCAGTTGTTGTCGATAACTCTGGTGCATTCCGGATGGATGCCGATGTTCCGCTGATCGTTCCTGAGGTAAATCCTCATGCACTCAAGAATCGCCCTCGTGGAATTATCTCTAACCCTAATTGCACAACACTTTCTATGATCGTGGCACTTGGTGCCTTGCATCGTGAATACCAACTAAAGGAATTAGTTGTGGCTTCCTACCAAGCTGCATCAGGTGCCGGACAAGCAGGTATCGATTCCTTGCGTGCGCAGATCGGTGCAGTGGCAAACTCCAGCGTGGGCGATGTCGCTGGTGATGTTCGCGCAAAGATCAAAGATTTAGGGCCATTTCCAGCACCACTTGCAATGAATGTTATTCCTTGGGCTGGCTCGCTTAAGGCCGATGGTTACTCATCTGAAGAGCTCAAAGTACGCAATGAATCACGGAAGATTTTGGAGTTACCGAATCTTAAAGTTGCTGCCACATGTGTTCGTGTTCCAGTCATCACAACACACTCACTTGCAGTACATGCAATCTTTGCTAAAGAACCATCACGCAAAGCAGCACAGGATATTCTGCAAAGCGCTGCAGGAGTTGAATTAGTAGATGATCCAGAGAACCATAAATTCCCAACTCCAGCAGATGTAGTCGGAACAGATCCAACATGGGTAGGTCGGGTGCGTAAGAGCATCGATGATCCAATGGCACTAGATCTCTTTGTCTGTGGCGATAATTTACGTAAAGGTGCAGCGCTGAATACTGCGCAAATCGCAGAGTTACTCGCTAAAGAATTTACAAAAGCCTAAGCAGGTAGGCTTACGACATGACAATCGTTGTCGCTGGCTCATCTGGCTTAGTTGGTTCGGCGATCGTTCGATATTACGAAGGCATTGGTCAGAAAGTAATTGGTGTAAATCGCGCTGTCGTAGATCTTCTTGATTCCAAAGCGACTACCGATTTTCTTACAGCTACTAAACCAGATTTAGTTATTGACGCTGCCGCAAAAGTAGGTGGGATTGGTGCCAACAACTCATTCCCAGTGGAATTTCTCAATGACAATTTGCGGATTCAAAGCAATTTAATGGAGGCAGCGCATAAAGCAGATGTTGCGCGCTTTGTATTTCTTGGCTCAAGTTGCATTTATCCTCGTGAATGCCCGCAGCCGATTAAAGAAGAGTACTTACTAACCGGGCCACTTGAGCAGACTAACTCTGCTTATGCAATCGCAAAGATCGCCGGAATCGAATTGATTAAGTCTTACCGCAAAGAATTTGGTCGCCGCTGGATTTCCTTGATGCCAACAAATCTCTACGGCCCTCACGATAATTTTGATTTAGCTAACTCGCATGTGCTCCCAGCGCTCATTCGTCGGTTTAGCGAAGCAAGTGCCACAAGTACTGTCACTTTATGGGGTTCAGGAAAACCAAAGCGAGAGTTTCTCCATGTCGATGACATGGCAAGTGCCGTCGCACTCTGTGCCGAAAATTATGATGATGAGCGCCACTTAAACATTGGCTCTGGTGTTGATTCCACTATTGCTGAACTTGCTCAATTAGTGGCAGGGGCAGCTGGCTTTACTGGCGAAATTGCATGGGATACAAGCAAGCCAGATGGAACGCCACGCAAAGTTATGGATGTCAGCCGAGTGAAATCGCTGGGATGGAGCCCTAAGATTTCTCTCAGTGACGGCATCGCGCAAACAATTGCCTGGTATCGCAAAGCTAACGCCGAAGGAGTAGTTCGCAAATGAGTAAAAAAGTTGCGTTAATTACTGGCGTTACTGGCCAAGATGGCTCCTACTTAGCTGAGTTTCTTCTGGCGAAAGGTTATGAAGTTCATGGCCTGATTCGCCGTTCAAGTACTTTCAATACTTCTCGGATTGATCACATCTACCAAGATCCACACGATCCAAATCCAAAGCTATTTTTGCATTATGGCGATCTCATTGATGGTGTTGGACTTACCAATCTGATTCGTGAAATCGAACCGAGCGAGGTTTACAACTTAGGTGCGCAATCGCACGTTCAGGTTTCATTCACGATGCCGCAGTACACCGCGCAAGTAGATGCAGTTGGTGCAGTAGGAATCTTGGAAGCGATCCGTTCTGCCGGTGTTAATACTCGCTTTTATCAAGCAAGCACCAGCGAACTCTACGGATCAACACCGCCACCGCAGAGTGAAGCCAGTCCATTTCGGCCACGCAGCCCATATGCGGCAGCAAAGTTAATGGCTTATTGGTCAACTGTGAATTATCGCGAGGCTTATGGCATGCACGCGACAAATGGCATTCTCTTTAACCATGAAAGCCCACGTCGCGGTGAAACTTTCGTTACTCGCAAAATCACTCGGGCAGTTGCAGCTATTTCAAAGGGATCCAAGCAGAAGCTTTACTTAGGAAATCTCGATGCAGTGCGCGACTGGGGTTTTGCCAAGGAATATGTTGAATCGATGTGGCTGATGCTTCAGAAAGATCAGCCCTCCGATTATGTAGTGGCCACTGGAGTTGGTGCCACTGTTAAAGATTTTGCTGAAGCCTCATTTGCGCATGCGGGACTGAAGTGGTCCGATCATGTGCAAATTGATGAGAAGTACAAGCGCCCTACTGAAGTTGATGCACTAATTGGCGATCCAAGTAAGGCAAAGAAAGAACTCAATTGGAGCGCTACAACAAAGTGGAAAGAACTTGCGCAATTAATGGTTGATGCGGATATCGCTGCCCTTTAAATTGAAGTTAAAGTAACAAGGGAAACTTCAGGCGGACTCGCAACTCTAATTCGAGCAAATGGGCTTGTTCCCATGCCAGCTGAAACATGAAGCCAAGGCTCACTAGCTACTCTCGTTAAACCACGTGCGCGCCAGGTAGGTAAATCACAATTAGTAGTGAGTGCGCGAGATCCACCTGGAAGTGGCAAACGAACTTGGCCACCATGAGTATGTCCAGCAAAAATCACTGCCAATTTATCGGCTGCCATTGCATCGATGACTCGAAGATATGGTGCGTGAGTTACGCCAATTGCTAAGTCGATATCCGAACGAGGCGCACCAGCCACGAGAGGGTAATCATCGCGATCTAAATGTGCATCATCGGTACCCCGTGCTTCGATGATCGTGTCATTAATTTTTAAAGTGATGCGCGAGCGATTGAGATTTCGCCATCCGCGTTTAGCTAAACCTTTATCTAATTCACCCCATGGCAACTCTGGGCCATGTTTGCGATTGCCATTATCTGGAAGTAAATATTTCAACGGGTTCTTTAGCTTTGGTGCGTAGTAATCATTTGAACCAAAGACATAGAGGCCTGGAATATCAAGGAGTCGATCGAGTGCGGACAGCAATACTGGGACTGCGCCGCGATGGGCGAGAAAATCACCAGTGCTGATTACTAAATCCGGTTGAAGATCGACCCAACTGCGAATATCTGCAATTTCGACCTTGCGGGATGGAGTCAGATGGAGATCAGAGAAGTGCAGGATTCGGATTGGGCGTGCACCTGCGGCCAGCACTGGAATCTGCGCGGTACGTAGGTGGAATGCCATGGGCCGATTCTAGTGAGAGGATTACGCCATGGGATCAGAAGCAGGCCTTAAGGCGAAATTACGGAGCGACCTCACCGATGCAATTCGTGCTCGCGATGAGATTAAGTCCGGAACAATTCGAATGGTACTTACTGCAATTACCAATGAAGAAGTTGCCGGAAAAGTCGCAAAAGAACTTACTGACGCTGAAGTTATAACTGTGCTCTCTCGCGAAGCGAAGAAGCGTCGCGAAGCAGCTGAAGCTTATGAGGCGGCAGGACGTGCTGATAAAGCCGCACTCGAAAAGAGTGAAGGCGAAATTATTGCGGGCTACCTGCCACAACAGATGAGTGAATCAGAAGTTGCAGCGCTAGTTGCCTCAGCGATCGCCGCATCAGGTGCGACTGGTCCAGGAGATATGGGCAAGGTAATGGGAATTCTCAAGCCACAAGTTGCCGGCAAAGCCGATGGTGCAATGGTTTCTGGATTAGTTAAAGCCGCGTTAGCGCAATAAGTAAAATCTAAGAAAACGGAGTGGAAATGAAATTTGAATATGCAACTGTTCCACTACTGACACATGCAACAAAGCAGATTCTCGATACTTGGGGTTCAGATGGTTGGGAGTTAGTTCAAGTAATTCCAGCACCAGGTGGCGGAGAACAATTAGTTGCTTACATGAAAAGAGAGATCAAATGAGCGATGTACGTGCCAAATTAGCTGAACTCGGCCTAACACTTCCAGTAGCAACACTTCCACTTGCTGCGTATGTTCCAGCGGTACGCACTGGCAACATTGTCTTCACTGCTGGTCAATTGCCAATGGTTGATGGCAAGTTGCCAATGACTGGAAAAGTTGGCGCGGCTGTCACAGTTGAACAAGCTAAAGAATTAGCACAAATCTGTGCCCTAAATGCTCTTGCTGCCGTGCAGACTGTTGCTGAAGTAGACGACATAGTCCGCGTGATTCGTGTTGTTGGTTATGTGAACGGAATTCCAGGATTTATCACTCAGCCTGCTGTTGTTAATGGCGCGAGCGAACTCTTCTTGCACATTTGGGGCGATGCTGGAAAGCATGCACGTTCTGCAGTGGGTATTGCGGAGTTGCCACTGGATGCATCAGTAGAAGTTGAACTTACAGTCGAATTAAAGAAGTAATTAACGGCCGCGCTTAGATAAGCGCTCAACATCGTTAATAACTACTGATCGACCGTCAAGGCGCAACCAACCGCGTCCAGCAAAATCGGCGAGGGCTTTATTCACTGTTTCACGAGATGCGC
>WLQV01000005.1 GCA_009697555.1 Actinomycetota bacterium
TCAATGGCAAGGCGATCGGGGAGATAGCGCTACAAGTTCCTGGTGCCCATAATGTCTTGAATGCGGCGGCGACTGTTGCCGTCTGCCGGGCCCTTGAATTGCCACTTCCAGAATTTCTTACTGGTTTACATGCCTTTCGTGGCGCAGCTCGTCGATTTGAATTGAAAGGGCAAGTACATGGCATTCGGGTAATTGATGATTACGGCCATCACCCAACTGAAATTTCCGTAACACTTGATACTGCCCGCCGCTATGCCGGCGATGGTCGAGTACTCACACTCTTTCAACCACATCGCTACTCACGCACTCAAGCATTTACTCCAGATTTTGCCGCTGCGCTCTCAAAAGCTGATTACTCGGTCTTCTTGGAAATTTACAGTGCAAGTGAGGCGCCAATTCTTGGCGTGAGCGCCGCAAACATCGTCGATCAGATGAAGAGCGCAGAATTTCAGCCTAACTTTATCTCCGCGACTGAACGGATCGCCGAACTTGCCCAACCCGGTGATGTCATCGTGACTTTGGGAGCAGGAGATGTGAGTTCACTCGGAAGCGTAATCATTGACCTCTTGCAACAACGATTCCCCAATGCGTAGAACACTCAAGTATCTATCTCTGATATTAATTCTGGCCGGAGCCTCATATCTATTAGGTTGGTCCTCACTGCTCACCGTAAAATCAGTCGAAGTTATTGGTGCACCGAATCAGAAGAGTATTTCTCAAGTAATTACATTCTCTGGAATTGCACCTGGTCAGAAATTAGCGCGCGTGGAACCACGAGTGATACAGACTCAAGTCATGAACGCCAAGTGGATAGAGAGTGCATCGGTCTCTCGGAATTGGTTGAACGGCAAAGTGAGCATTGCAGTGAAAGCACGTGAGGCAATCTTTGCATTTAACGGTCGCTATCTCGATGGCAGTGGCACGATCTTTGATTTGCCAGATGGTGTTTCAGCTGGATCGATCGGTCGCATTGATGCGCCAACATTGGAGTTAGCGCAGGTCGGCGAATTGGTTTATCAAGGGCTCCCCATCGAGATGAAAAATCAACTCATTGGGATCTCCATCACTAGCCGATCACGGATCGATTTGACCATCAAAAATGGAAGCCAGAGAGTTCTCGTCCACTGGGGCGATAAGAGCCAGACATCGCTCAAAGTCCAAGTATTTCAACGTTTAATTGCATTAAAAGAGAATAAGAAAATCACCGTCATGGATCTCATTGCACCAACTGCTCCAATTGTTAAATAGCTCGACAATCGCAAAAATTTGCAGAAGAAATAACGGTAATTCTTTTTCGTGTCGGTGTTTGATTCGTTACGCGTCGACCCATAGCGTCACCTCACATAGAAGATAGAACCTTAATTCTCGAGTTGAGGTTTATGGTTCTCAAAGGGGGACTCACACGTGGCATCACCGCATAATTATTTAGCAGTCATCAAAGTTGTTGGTGTTGGTGGCGGCGGCGGCAAAGCTGTCAATCGCATGATTGATGTCGGCCTTAAGGGCGTTGAGTTCATTGCAATTAACACTGACACACAAGATTTGATTATGAGTGATGCAGATGTGAAATTAGATATTGGTCGCAAGATCACTCGCGGGCTCGGTGCAGGTGCATCGCCCGATGTTGGTAAAGCTGCAGCTCTCGATCACATCGATGAAATTGAAGAAGCACTTCGTGGCGCAGATATGGTTTTCGTAACAGCAGGTGAAGGTGGTGGCACCGGAACTGGTGGCGCACCAGTTGTCGCAAAGATTGCACGCGACCTTGGCGCACTCACAGTTGGCGTTGTCACTCGACCATTTGCATTTGAAGGAAAGATTCGTGCCGCACAAGCAGAAGAAGGAATCGAAGCACTTCGCAGTGAAGTAGATACCTTGATTGTTATTCCTAACGATCGCTTGCTCGCCATCTCTGATCGCAACATCTCATTTATGGATGCTTTCAAGAGCGCTGATCAAGTTCTCCTCTCTGGCGTACAAGGCATTACCGAATTGATCACACAACCTGGATTAATCAATCTTGATTTTGCCGACGTTAAATCGATTATGGCTGGCGCCGGTTCTGCTCTGATGGGAATTGGTTCAGCACGTGGTGAGAATCGCGCGATCCGTGCAGCTGAGTTAGCGATCTCTAGCCCACTTCTTGAAGCATCTATCGATGGTGCAATGGGAGTTCTCCTCTCCATTGCCGGTGGCTCCGATCTTGGCCTCTTTGAAGTCAATGAGGCTTGCGAATTGGTACAGGCTGCAGCAGATCCCACTGCAAAGATTATTTTCGGAACTGTGATTGATGATGCACTCGGTGATGAAGTTCGCATCACCGTCATTGCGGCTGGCTTCAATGGTGGCGAACCACGTCGCATTGCAATGCCAGTCATTGATGCGGCATCGATTTCTGGTAATGCCAATCCAGTTGCCTCGAATGATCCGCTCGCTGTTGCGTTGGAGCATTCAGATGAACCGGAGAGTGGCGGAACTTATCGCCGTGTGCGCTTTGAAGAACTGGTCGCCGAGGATGAACTCGACGTGCCAGATTTCATGAAGTAATAAAAGCCATAGGCGTGCGCTTCACATTTACCGATCGTTTAGCGGGCTTCAGTAGCGCCCCCTTTGATCGCGGAAATTTAGCCCTTCATGTCGGAGATGATCCTGAAGTTGTCGCGAGCAATCGCGCCTTAGTGGCCAAGGAGTTTCCGCGCCTTGCCTTTATGAGCCAAGTGCACGGCAATACCGTGGTGCAAGTTGGTGCTAACACAGCAGCGCCAGAGGCAGATGCACTTATTACAACTACAAAGGCTCTCTCGCTAGTTGTCCTGGTTGCCGATTGCATTCCACTTCTTCTCTGGGATGAGAGTGAGAGTGTTATTGCAGCTGTGCATGTTGGACGACGCGGGTTAGCCAATGAAGTCGCTCTGAAGACCATTACCGCAATGCGCTCTCTGACTGATTCAAAGATTCTCGCAGTGATGGGGCCATCGATCTGTGGCAGCTGTTATGAAGTAGATGAAGGCACTTATAACGAGGTAACGCGTCAAATTCCAGAGAGCGCTGCACAAACCAAGAGCGGCACATTGGCCTTGGATTTACCACGTGGCCTACAAGTGCAATTGGCCGCAGTAGGAGTGGAAATTGAAAATAAAGCTGCCTGTACTTTGGAAGATGAACGCTACTTCTCCTATCGCAGAGTTCGCGTAACTGGTCGCCAGGCAGGGATAATCACCTTATGAGCATCGTGGCAAGAACACAGGAGTTAGAAGCAAACTTGGCGCTGGTTGAAGAGCGCATCATTGCTGCAGCTGTGCAAGCCGGACGTGATCGCTCGGAAATTACCTTGATCTGTGTGACTAAGAATTTTCCAGCCAGCGATGCCAACATTCTTGCCGCACTAGGTCAGCGCAATTTTGGCGAAAATCGCGATCGTGAAGGTGCGGAGAAATCAGAGTTAGTAAAAGGCACCTGGCATTTTCAGGGGCAGATCCAGAGTAATAAAATTAAATCAATTGCACAGTGGGCCGATGTAGTTCACTCCATCGATAGCCAGGAGCAGATCGAAAGTTTTGCATGGCGCAGAGCAAAAGAGCGGACCTTGGGAGTATTCCTCCAACTCTCACTCGATGGCACCGAAGGTCGGGGTGGCATAGCGGCAAAAGAACTTGCCGGATTGGGCAGATTGGTGGCAGCGAGTCCGACTTTGGAGCTGCTGGGGTTGATGTGCGTGCCACCTGTAAGTCGAGATCCCGATGGGGCAATGGCGGAAATAGCAGCGGTTCATAAGGCTTTTCTCACCGATTTTCCCTCAGCCACTTCGCTCTCTATGGGCATGAGTAATGACTTTGAGAGTGCAATTCGACATGGAGCGACACACATCCGAATCGGTACTTCAATCCTCGGTTCCCGTAGCCTCCACGAGTAACCTTTCACTATGGCTAACTCATTACGTCGCGTCGCAAATTACCTCGGTCTGATGGATGACCCAGAATTCGATGCTGAAGTTGTTGCACCAGTCCGCGAGCGAGTACGCACACCTGATGTGAAGATCAAGACTCGCGAACCACGTCTCTCAGTTACGCCATCTACCTCAAATTATTCTGCACCAAGCACACCACAAGCGGTGCAATTAGAAGTTCCAGTGCTCGATCGCATCATTACCTTGCATCCTCGTTTCTATAGTGAAGCGCGCACAGTGGGCGAGCACTATCGCGAAGGCAATCCAGTAATTATGAATCTCACTGACATGGATGATGCAGAGCGTCGTCGCATTATCGATTTCGCAAGTGGTTTAGTTTTTGGTCACAATGGAAAGATTGAGCGCGTAACCTCTAAAGTATTTCTTCTCTCACCTGCAAACATCAGCGTGAGCAACGAAGATAAATCAGCAGCAGCAGAGGCCAGCTTCTTTAATCAAAGTTAATCATGTTGCATCTCGGCGCAATACTCGTTTCGCTCTTACAAATATTTCTCTTTGCGCTCTTGGGCCGTCTGATTCTCGATTACATCAGAATGTTTTCACGCAACTGGAAACCACAGGGCTTTCTCTTATTTTTAGCTGAAGCAATCTACGCAGTAACCGATAAGCCACTTAATTTCCTACGTCGTTTTATCCCGCCACTGCGTATCGGCAGCGTGAGTTTAGATATGTCCTTCTTAGTGCTCTTCTTCTCGATTCAAATAATCTTTATGCCACTTGCGGCGCGCTTGTAGTTCTACGCCTTCGCCAATTTCGCGCCCCAGCCAAGCTCACCATCTAGTGCAATGCCGCTATCGCGCTCCATCGAAAGTGCCAAGACTTCATCCTTGATGTGATCGAGTGCGCCAGTGACTGCCGCGGCAGTGGCCTCATCGCCATTCCACTTCACCGAGATGCGATCTGAGATATCAAAGCCATCACTCTTACGTTGCTCTTGAAGTGCCCGGATTACTTCGCGCACTGTTCCTGCAGCGATCAGCGCTGGAGTCATAGCAAGATCTAGCGCAACGCTTTCACCTTCGTGACTTGCCACAGTCCAACCGCTCTTGGGAATTTCAGTAATTACTAGGTCAGAGAATTCGATCTCATAGGTCTTGCCATCATGGCTGAGTGCGTAGCTATTTGTCGCACGCAATTTGGCCACGAGTTCGGTGGGAGCGACATCTGCAATAGCTTTTGCAATGGCTTGCACTTGGCCGCCAAATTTCGCACCTAGTGATCGGAAATTTGCTTTAACCGAAACGTCAACCAAGTCGCCATCTGCACCAGCAATGTCATCGAGATCGAAGACATTGAGCTCATCTGCAATCTGCTCCTTCATGGCCGCTGGCAATTGCGCCCATCCATTGGCCGAGATCAGTGCACGCTGTAGTGGTTGGCGAATCTTTACGCCAGATTCAGCACGGGCGGCACGACCGAGTTCAACAATTCGACGGGTGAGTGCAACCTGGCTAGCCAGAGTGCTATCGATAATTGCGCTATTTGCGATCGGGAAATCGGCCAAGTGAATTGAACTTGCGACGGTCTGCTCTGCTGGGCGAATTAACTCTTGCCATACATGCTCTGAAATAAATGGCACCATCGGAGCAAGAAGTAAGGAGAGAGTCTTAATTGATTCATGAAGTGTGGCAAGGGCAGCAGCATCGCCATCCCAGAAGCGACGACGAGAACGCCGTACATACCAATTCGATAAATCATCGATAAATGTTGCAAGTGATTTTCCAGCTCGCTGCGAATCGAATTCCCCGAGCGCGCTATCTACTTCCAAGACCAAGCTCTGTAGTTCAGAGAGAATCCATCGATCCATGAGTGGTCGACTTTTAACGGCTGGAGCCGAAGTCAGATCAAACTGTGCAGCATTGGCGTAGAGCGAGTGGAAGGAGACGGTATTCCAGAAAGTCAGAAGTGTTTTACGCACAACATCGCTAATTGCATCATGGCCAATTCGACGGGCCGCCCATGGTGAACCTGCCGCCAACATGTACCAGCGCACTGCATCGGCGCCATGTTGATCCATGAGCGCCATTGGCTCGAGAACATTTCCTAAATGCTTACTCATCTTGCGGCCATCTTTATCCAAGATGTGGCCAAGGCAGAGTACGTTCTTGTAAGAGCTCTGATCAAAGACCAATGTGCCAATTGTCATCAAGGTATAGAACCAGCCACGTGTCTGGTCGATCGCCTCTGAAATAAAGTCGGCCGGGTATGCAGCTTTGAATTTCTCAACCGATCCAGGCTTATGTGGGTAACCCCATTGGGCAAAGGGCATTGCACCGGAGTCATACCAACAATCAATAACTTCTGGAACGCGTTGCATGGTTGCTGAACATTCCTTGCAAGCAAAGCTCACATCATCGACAAAGGGGCGGTGGGGATCAAGATTGGAGAGTTCTTTTCCTGCTAGCGCGCCGAGTTCAGCCAGGGAACCAATGCAGATCTCATGTTTATTTTCGCAGCGCCAAATTGGTAGCGGTGTACCCCAGTAACGATTGCGGGAGAGCGCCCAGTCGATGTTGTTATTGAGCCAATCGCCATAGCGACCATTCTTAATCGTTTCGGGATACCAATTGGTCTGCTCATTTTCGCGCAGCAGCGCATCTTTAATCGAGGTGGTTCGGATGTACCAGGATGGTTGTGCGTAATAAATCAGAGCAGTGTGGCAGCGCCAGCAATGAGGATAAGGGTGCTCGTATGGCAGATGCTTAAAGAGAACGCCGCGAACTTTCAACTCTTTCACCAAAGTCTTGTCAGCATCCTTAAAAAAGAGCCCGCCCACTAGTGGCGTTGTCGCTAAGAATGTTCCATCGGGTGCAATTGGATTCACAACCGGTAGACCGTATCGGCGGCAGACTTGTAAATCATCGGCGCCAAATGCGGGGGATTGATGAACCAAGCCAGTGCCATCTTCTACTGTTACATAATCGGCCAAGACGATGAAATGAGAATCTGGAATCTCAATCAGATCGAGTGGGCGGGTATAAGTGGTGCGTTCGAGTTCGCTTCCGGAAATCTTAAGAAGAACTTCAGCACTATCACCAAGAACTGATAGCAAAGGTTCGGCAACAACTAAAACTTCACTAACTTCATCGCGGGTAATTTTCGCCGCAACATATGTCACTTCAGGATTTACTGCAATCGCGGTGTTGGAAACTAAAGTCCAAGGAGTTGTCGTCCAGACTAAGAAGGCAGCATTTAAATCGGCAAGTGGGCCAGATGTTGCAGGGAAGCGAACGTAAACGGAAGGATCTGTGACGGTCTCATAGCCTTGTGCCAATTCGTGATCAGATAGCCCTGTGCCACAGCGCGGACAATATGGTGCAACGCGATGATCCTGGACCAGCAGACCTTTCTGCCAAATCTCCTTCAAACTCCACCAGACGCTCTCCACATATTCTGGTGACATGGTCCAGTAGGCCTGATCAAAATCAACCCAGAAGCCCATGCGCTTTGTCATGTCGGTAAATTCACTTACATGGCGCTGCACTGATTCGCGGCACTTCTCATTGAATGCTGCGATGCCGTATTTCTCAATGTCGCCTTTACCGGCAAAGCCAAGTTCTTTCTCTACTGCAATTTCAACAGGGAGTCCGTGACAATCCCAACCAGCTTTGCGAACAACGCCCTTGCCCTTCATGGTGTGAAAACGTGGGAAGACATCTTTAAATACGCGAGCCTCAATGTGGTGCGTACCTGGTTTGCCATTTGCAGTGGGTGGACCTTCAAAGAATGTCCAAGCCGGTGCGCTATCTCGCGCAGCTACGCTCTCTTCAAAAATATTATTCTCGCGCCAAAAATTGAGGATGCGATGTTCCATGGCAGGTAAATCAATCTGCGCGGGTAGGGGCGTAAACTCCGACATACATCTCCTCCAGTGGAAATCCACTACACATCTGGAGGGACGATCCTTGGGATCGCGGTACCACCCACCTTGCAACAAAGGGTGTGCTGCCCTTGTGCCACTTGATTACTCGCCGCCGGGTCTACCTCTGTCCTTGCGCTATCACAGGTGCGAGATAGCGAAGTAACAAACTCTTCCGGCACGCTCAAAGGTGATGGCCTTGTCATAGCGTTAAGTACGAGTGAGTGGATCTTACCGTGGCGGAGGTGGCTTTTCGACGCTGATAGGCATAAGTTACGCGCCGTGGCAGTGAAGAAGAAGAGAGCAGCGGCGAAGAAGCCCGCTAAGAAGGCCCCTGCCAAAAAGATTGCTAAAAAAGTAGCCAAGAAGAAGCCCGCTAAGAAGGCTCCTGCCAAAAAGATTGCCAAGAAGGCTCCTGCCAAAAAGGCACCAGCCAAAAAGGCGCTAGCTAAGAAAGCTCCGGGTCGTCCATTTCCTTCTAAGGCCGCACCAGTAGTTGCACCCGCTCCACCATCGAGTGCTGCTGCATCCGCTCCCGTACAAGAGCATCGTTTAGTAATGCGTCCACCAGTTCGCCCAGTAAAGAGTGGAAAGAAAGCGCCATCGCTCAAGCCGATCAAGAGCGCACCAGCTCCTATGGTGGTTGATGGCGATGAAGCACCATGGAGTGCCACTGAACTTAAATCGATGCGCTCGCACCTCACTAGCGATCTTGCACGTTTGAAGCAAGAACTTGCCGCCGTTGAAATTGAGATGGATGCGCTGATTCAAGAATCAGGCGAAGGTGCCGGAGATGATCAGGCCGATGCTGGTACTAAAACTTTCGAACGCGAACATGAGATGTCACTTGTTATCAATGCCCGCGACATGGTCTTGCAGACCGAACGAGCACTCGAGCGCATCGATAGCAAGAGTTATGGTCGCTGCGAAGAGTGCAGCAATGCCATTGGCAAAGCACGTCTCCAAGTTTTCCCACGAGCCACCCTCTGCATGATTTGCAAGCAGAAGGAAGAACGGCGCTAACTTTGCGCCGCTTCGAACGTCCTCAAGCCTCAGGGCTATCGCTCTGGAATCCCATTACTAAGCCGTTATGGATTACTGCCCTTGCAGTTTTAATTCTCGACCGCGTCACGAAGATGTGGGCAGTTGCTGCACTCACCGATCAACCACCGCGCGACTTTATTGGATCAATTCTGCGTCTTCATCTCATCGGTAATGCTGGTGCGGCATTTAGCGTTGGTATGGGGCGCAGTGCTCTCTTGAGTGCCTTCGCCTTCTTTGTTATCGGTGCAATTATTTACTTTGCTACCTCTCTGATTTCAAAACGTTGGGCACTCACACTCGGTCTGGTATTAGGTGGCGCACTTGGCAATCTCATTGATCGCATTACCCAAAGTAAAGGTGGCTTTCTCGAAGGTGAAGTAATTGATTTTCTTGAACTGCCACATTGGCCAATCTTTAATCTGGCAGATATAGCCGTTTCAACTGCGGCAGTGCTGGCGATCATTCTCTCGATTAAAAATATTCTGCCCACTGGCAAACGGCCAGATCGCAGGCTCGGATGAGTCGTGAAATTAAACGCGTCAGCGTTCCAGAGGGTGTAGCAGGGGAGCGTATAGATAGCGCACTGACTCGAGTTTTGGGCCTTTCACGTAACTCTGTTGTGAAGTTATTAGAAGCTGGCGAGATCACAACTGCAGGTGTGGCAATGGGCAAATCAGATCGAGTATCGGTTGGGCAAGATATTGAAATTTTGATGCCAGATACCGATCCAGGTGATGCAGTTCCAATTACACCGCTGAAAGATTTAGAGATTGTCTACGAAGATGATGCAATCGTTGTTATTAACAAACCAGTGGGTTGCGCTGCGCATCCAAGTCCAGGCTGGGTTGGCCCAACTGTCATTGGTGCACTTGCTGCGGCTGGCCACACAATTGCTACAAGTGGCGCCGCCGAACGTGCCGGAATTGTTCATCGCCTCGATGTTGGCACTAGTGGCTTGATGGTTGTTGCTAAGAGTGAGCGCGCATACAGCGTTCTGAAAGATGCATTTCGTGATCGCACTGTTGAGAAGATTTATCACGCACTTGTACAAGGACATTTAGATTCCACTTCAGGAACCATTGACGCACCGATCGATCGCCACCCGAAAGAGGATTATCGCTTTGCCGTTGTTGCCGATGGTAAACCGAGCATCACTCATTACGAAGTGATCGAGTACTACCGCGCAGTTTCATTAGTACAAGTAACTTTAGAAACAGGACGCACCCATCAAATTCGAGTTCACTTCTCCGCGCTGCACCATCCACTAGTTGGCGATCTCACCTACGGCGCAGATCCCACCCTGGCCAAACGCCTTGAGATGACGCGTCCATGGCTCCATGCCATGGAGTTGCGCTTTGCTCACCCGATTACTGGCGCCGCCCTCGACTTCCGTGCGCCGTATCCAGCTGATCTGACACGCGCAATTTCCCTACTCGACCAATCTGTCCTTCCGTAGGACTACCCTCACCAGCCGTGACTAACTTCGCCCACCTCCACGTTCACACCGAGTATTCGATGCTCGATGGAGCCGCACGCGTGGATGAATTAGTGGCAGAAGTTGCGCGCCAAGAGATGCCGGCAATTGCCATTACCGATCATGGAAATGTTTTCGGTGCCTACGACTTTTATAAACAAGCAAAGAAAGCTGGCGTCAAACCGATCATCGGCATCGAAGCTTACGTTGCACCTGAATCGCGATTTAAGAAAGAGCGCGTGAAGTGGGCCGATGGCGGCGAAGATGATGTCTCTGGTGGCGGTGCTTATACCCACATGACTTTGCTTGCTGAAAATAATGAAGGTTTGCAGAATCTCTTCCGTCTTTCATCACTGGCTTCACTCGAGGGTTATTACTACAAGCCTCGTATGGATCGCGAACTTCTTGCCCAATATGCCAAGGGAATTATTGCAACCACTGGTTGTCCAGGTGGCGAGATCCAAACTCGGTTGCGCATGGGCGCATATAAAGAGGCACTTCGCGCGGCGAGTGAACTCCGTGATATTTTTGGGAAAGAGAATTTCTTCTTAGAAATCATGGAACATGGCATCGAGATTGAAGCCAGGGTTAAGGCAGATCTTCTTAAATTAGGTCGCGAACTTGGTCTGCCACTTCTTGCGACAAATGATCTTCACTACACCTACAAGAAAGATTCAGAAGCACATGCTGCGCTGCTCTGTGTGCAATCTGGTTCGACGTTAGCTGATCCCAAGCGCTTTAAATTTGAAAATGATGAGTTCTATTTAAAGAGCGCCAGCGAAATGCGCGAACTCTTTAAGGAACTCCCAGAGGCATGCGACAACACACTTTTAATTGCCGAGCGCTGCGAAGTCACAATGCGCGAAGGCGAGAATCTATTGCCACGCTTCCCAGTGCCAAGTGGCGAGAGCGAAGATTCCTGGTTAATTAAAGAATCCCTCGCCGGCTTAACATCGAAGTTAGGTGGCGCAATTCCACCGGCATACGACGAGCGACTTCGCTACGAACTCGATGTCATGATCAAGATGGGATTTCCTGGTTACTTCCTTGTAGTTGCCGACCTAGTTAATTATGCAAAGCAGCAGGGGATTCGCGTCGGTCCAGGTCGCGGCTCTGCAGCAGGTTCACTCGTCTCCTATTCCTTAGGTATTACTGCACTCGATCCCATTGTGCATGGCCTCTTGTTCGAGCGCTTCCTCAATCCAGAACGTATCTCGATGCCAGATATTGATTTAGATTTTGATGAGCGCAGGCGCAGCGACATGATTCGTTATGCCACTGAGAAATATGGCGAGGATCGCGTTGCGCAGATTATTACTTACGGAACAATCAAATCTAAACAAGCGATTAAAGATGCCACACGCGTTCTTGGCTATCCCTATGTGTTCGGGGATAAATTAACCAAAGCGTTACCACCATCGATTATGGGTAAAGATGTCACGTTAGGTGGCGCATTTGATCCGAAGAATGAGCGCTATGTCGAAGCATCAGAATTTCGCGCACTCTATGACAGCGAACCAGATTCCAAGCGCATCGTGGATACGGCACGTGGCCTTGAGGGACTCAAGCGCCAAGCTGGCGTGCATGCCGCGGGTGTAATTCTTTCGCGCGAACCTCTCCTTGATGTCATTCCGATTCAGCGGCGCGACTCTGATGGCGCGATCATTACTCAATTCGACATGGGTGCCTGCGAAGCAATTGGTCTACTCAAGATGGATTTCTTGGGATTGCGCAATCTCTCAGTACTCGATGATGCGCTATTGAATATCATTGCCAATCAAGGCGATGTGGTGAAGTTAGAAGATCTCACTCTCGATGATAAGAAGACTTACGAACTTCTCTCTCGCGGTGACACACTCGGTGTATTCCAATTGGACTCTGGTCCGATTCGTTCACTTCTTCGCTCGATGGCACCTGATTCCTTCGCCGACATCTCTGCGGTGATTGCGCTCTATCGCCCAGGTCCTATGGGTGAAAATTCGCATAATAAATATGCCGATCGCAAGAATGGGCGTAAGCCAGTTGAACCAATCCATCCTGAATTAGATAAGCCGCTCCAAGAAATTCTTGGGGATACCTACGGTCTAATTGTTTATCAAGAACAGGTGATGGCGATCGCTCAGAAGGTCGCTAACTTCTCACTTGGTCGTGCAGATTTACTCCGTAAAGCGATGGGTAAGAAGATTGTCGAAGTTCTCGAAAAGGAATATGTTCCCTTCGAAGCTGGCATGGTTAAAAATGGCTTCTCCACTGGTGCAATTAGCGAACTCTGGAAGACGCTGATCCCATTCTCGGATTACGCATTTAACCGGGCACATAGCGCAGGTTACGGAATGGTCTCCTATTGGACTGCCTATCTCAAAGCTAATTACCCCACCGAATACATGGCCGCGCTGCTCACGAGTGTGCGCGATGATAAAGATAAATCTGCTCTTTACTTGAGTGAATGTCGGCGAATGGGAATCAAAGTCCTACCACCAGATGTCAATGAATCCGATGCTGAGTACACACCACGCGGTGGCGATATTCGTTTTGGTTTGGCCGCGATTCGCAATGTTGGTGAAGGTGTTGTCGCCTCCATAAAGGCTGCGCGAGATAGCAAATCTCGCTTCACCTCATTTGGTGATTTCTTAGCGAAGGTCGATGCGCAGGTCTGCAATAAGAAGACGATTGAATCTCTGATTAAGGCTGGCGCATTTGATTCCTTTGGGGCGCCTCGTAAAGGTTTGATGGCGGTGCATTTAGAGGCGATTGATTCGGTGATTGAGAGCAAACGCGCTGAAGCAATTGGCCAATTCGATTTATTCGGCGGTGAATCAACCACTCAAGTAATGGGAGTTGAGCTAGATATTCCACAAGGGGAGTGGGAGAAATCCCAACTTCTCTCATACGAGCGCGAGATGTTGGGTCTTTACGTTTCTGATCATCCACTCCTTGGCATCGAACATGTACTCAAAGCCAA
>WLQV01000050.1 GCA_009697555.1 Actinomycetota bacterium
AATTTCCAGCGAAAGTTTATGGCAGATCTTCGGTGACGGCGACCAATTTTGGCGATTTTGGGAAATTAATTTCTGGTGAAATTACTGCTGGGCAGATTCGGCAGCAGCTAGCTGGCCACATGCACCGTCGATCTCCCGACCACGAGTGTCACGCACCGTGACCGGCACTCCGTAACTCTCCAGTACACGAACGAACTCAGCTTCATCTTCGCGGCGAGAGGCGGTCCACTTCGAGCCCGGTGTTGGGTTGAGTGGGATGAGATTGACATGTGAGTTGCGATTCTTCAGCAAGCGTCCGAGCAGATCTGCGCGCCAGGCTTGGTCGTTGATGTCGCGAATCAAGGCATACTCGATCGAGTAGCGCCGCCCAGTCTTGCGCTCGTACGCATCGGCAGCTGCGAGCACCTCTTTGACCTTCCAACGCGAGTTAATCGGCACCAAGGTGTTGCGAAGTTCATCATCTGGCGTGTGGAGTGAGACGGCGAGTGTTACCGGAATATCTTCGGCGGTGAGTTTCTCAATGCCATTGACCAAACCAACTGTGGAGACCGTGACTGAGCGCGCGCTAATGCCGAGGCCATCGGGATTTGGTGCGGTGACATTGCGCAGGGTCTGCAGCACCGCGTTGTAATTGGCGAGTGGCTCCCCCATTCCCATAAAGACAATGTTGGAGAGGCGAGTTGGCCCACCAGTCATTTCTCCTAATTCACAACTGCGAGCTGCGGCAACAATCTGCTCAGTAATTTCACCGGCGGTGAGATTACGAGTAAGACCTGCCTGTCCAGTTGCGCAGAAGGGGCAATTCATTCCACAACCAGCCTGGGAGGAGATGCAGACCGTAGTGCGATCGGTGTAGCGCATTAAGACGCTCTCTACGAGTACACCATCGTGCAAGCGCCAAAGATCTTTACGAGTCATTCCATTGTCGCAAGAGATGCTGCGAACTAATTCAATTAATTTCGGGGTAAAGAGTGCGCTTAATTCTTCGCGTTGGTCGGCGGGAATATCACTCCACTCTCCTGCTGGCGCGCCAACATGTGAGAAGTAATGATTGGCAATCTGGCTGGCACGAAAGCCTTGATAACCAGCGGCTTTCGCCCACTCTTTGCGCGCTTCGGAGTCGAGGTCAGCGATGTGTTGTGGTGCCTTTTTACGCTGTGGTGGCTCATCAAAAACTAATGTGATCTCTTCACTCATAGCGTCACCTACTAGAGAAAGTTGCGAACGAGTTCGAGGGCCAACCAGAGGGCAGGTGCGGAAAAGAGAACTGAATCAAGGCGATCGAGTGCGCCGCCGTGACCAGGAAGAAGAGTTCCCATGTCTTTGAGTGAGAGATCGCGCTTCATGGCACTCTCGACTAAGTCACCACTTGTTGCGGTGAAGACGATGAATAGTCCGACGAGAACTCCGATCCACCAATCTAAGTGCAACCAATAATGGAAGGTGAGTGCGCCGCCGATCATCGTGAAAATTACCGAACCGACAAATCCTTCGATTGATTTCTTCGGACTAATTTTGGGTGCTAATGGATGTTTACCCAAGAGAACTCCCACCAAATAACCAAAGGTGTCATTGCAGCCAACCAGAATTACAAATGTCATTACTTGGTATAGACCATTCTCTGGCTTTGCCAGAAGAATTAAGAAGCCAGAGAGAAAAGGCAGATAAATCAAAATCCAGACCGTCGATGTCGCAGAGTGAACAAAACCATCTGGTCCACGCATTAAAAGATGAGTCAGAAGTAGTGGGATCGAGATTGCAGTTGATAGTGCCAAGCCTTCAATTCCACCAAACCAGGTACTAATAAAGATTGCTGCACCCGCTACGAGGAAATCAATCCTAGATAGCTGCGAATCCTTCTGGCTAAATGCCCGCACCATTTCGCGAAGCCCAAGGCCCATTGCGATGTAGAGAAGTACTGCGAAAATACCGCGTTGAAAAGCGAGTGTGGCCCACACCAAAACGACAAGCGAGAGACTTACTGCAATTGACGGTAGTAACTTTCTTCCGGCGCGACGATTAATAGCTTCATTGATTGAGTGAAGATCGGACACCGGAGGCTGGAACTCTCAGATTTCGAGAAGTTCGCTCTCCTTATGCTTGAGCAGATCATCGATCTTGGTGACGTGGTCGCCAGTGAGCTTCTCTAAATCTTTCTCACCGCGGGTGAGATCATCTTTACCGATCTTGCCATCCTTCTCTAACTTTTCCATGTTCTCTTTTGCCGCGCGACGAATGTTGCGGATGGAGATTTTTGAATCTTCGCCCTTAGTTTTCGCCATCTTGATAAATTCTTTACGACGCTCTTCGGTGAGCTGAGGGAAGGCGACGCGAATTACTACGCCATCATTTCCTGGATTCACACCTAAATCAGATTCGCGGATCGCCTTCTCAATGCTGGCCATCGCTCCTTTATCAAAGGGAGAGATGATTGCCATGCGCGCCTCTGGTACCTGGATCGATGCCAATTGCGAGAGCGGGGTAAAAGTTCCGTAGTAATCAACCATGATCTTGTTGAAGAGCATGGGATTAGCGCGACCGGTGCGGATAGCACCGAAATCTTCCTTGGCTACGTCGATGGCCTTATTCATCTTGCCATCGGCATCTTTGAGTGTGCTTGCTACATCAATCATGGTTTCCCCCAATGTGTTGGCTGCTTACGCAACCAACGTTCCAATCGCTTCTCCGCGAACTGCTCGCGCAATATTTCCATTCTGTAAGAGATCAAAGACAACGATTGGAAGTTTATTTTCGCGGCAGAGGCTAAAGGCTGCTGCATCTGCAACTGCAAGTGAGCGAGAGATAACTTCGTCGTAAGAGATCTTGTCGTAACGAGTTGCTTTGGGATCCTTCTTAGGATCGGCGCTATAAACACCATCGACACCGCTCTTTGCCAGAAGGAGCGCTTCGGCGCCAATTTCAAGAGCGCGCTGGGCAGCGACGGTATCGGTTGTGAAGAATGGCATTCCTGCACCTGCACCGAAAATAACAACGCGACCCTTTTCTAAGTGGCGCATTGCACGACGTGGCACATAAGGCTCAGCGACTTGACCCATAGTGATTGCAGTCTGTACTCGGGTATCAACATTAATTTTCTCCAGGAAATCTTGGAGCGCTAGGCAATTCATTACTGTGCCGAGCATGCCCATGTAGTCGGCGCGAGCGCGATCCATGCCTAGCTCTTGGAGTTCTGCGCCGCGGAAGTAATTTCCACCGCCAACAACAATGGCAACTTGTACGCCAGTTTTCACTACATCACCGATTTGGCGAGCAACATCTTGGAGAACGAGTGGATCTACGCCAATTCCCTTTTCGCCGCCGAAAACTTCGCCAGAAAGTTTAAGGAGCACTCGCTTGTAAGTACCTCTGGTACCTGGCATGCGAGCGCTCCTTAACTCTTACTAATAACGATCAACTTACCTGACTCGCATTCTAGGCGAGCCCTTCCGATCGGTTACTGACCGACGCGGAAGCGCTGGAATGCGGTTACTGCAGTACCCGCTTCATCGAGAATCTGCTTAACCGTCTTCTTCGCATCCTTTGCGAAAGATTGTTCGATCAAGCTGACATCTTTCACGAAACCAGCAACGCGACCTTCAATGATCTTCGACATCGCAGCCTCAGGCTTGCCCTCTTCGCGGGCAGTCTCCTCAGCAAGGCGACGCTCATTCTCAATCACATCGGCCGGAACTTGTTCACGGTTGAGGTACTTAGGTTCAAAGGCAGCGATGTGCTGAGCAATGTCTTTGCCAACCTCGGCCACTGCCTTGGTCAATTGAACGAGTACGCCAACTTGTGGTGGCAAGTCAGGGCTGGTGCGATGGAGATAAATTCCCACTGGTGCGCCATCGAGCACGCTAATACGGCGTACTTCAATCTTCTCGCCCAATGTGGCATTTGCTTCATCAACGAGTGCCTGCACTGTGCGACCAGCAGTAATTTCTGATGCAAGGAAGGCATCTACTTCTGAAATCTTTGACTTCAGAAGATGTGCCAAGAGTTCATTACCTACTACTTGGAAGCGATCACCCTTTGCTACGAAGTCTGTTTCGCAATTGAGTTCGAGCATGACACCTAAGTCACCTTCGACCTTTGCAATAACGAGACCATTAGAAGTGGTGCGACCTTCGCGCTTAGTAACTCCTTTGAGTCCCTTCACGCGGATAATTTCTACCGCCTTCTGGAAATCACCTTCTGCTTCATCGAGCGCCTTTTTGCAGTCGAGCATGCCCGCTGCAGTTGCTTCGCGAAGTTTCTTTACATCTGCTGCTGTGTATGCCACTTATGCTCCTGGGGTCGGTGTTGCTGAATTAAGAATCTCTGCTTCAACTGCGGCGCTAACTGCTGCTGGAAGTTCACCTTCTGCCACAACTGGCTTGGTCTCTTCCTTAACAGCGGCCGAACGTGCTTGAAGTCCGGCGATAACTGCATCGGTAATGACGCGTGTAAGCAGGCCGATGGAACGGATTGCATCGTCATTGCCTGGAATCTTGTAATCAACTTCATCTGGATCGCAATTGGTATCGAGAATTGCAATAACTGGAATGCCAAGCTTCTTGGCTTCAGCAACTGCTAAATGCTCTTTCTTGGTATCTACAACCCAAATTGCTGATGGCAACTTAGTCATGTTGCGAATGCCATCGAGGTTCTTGTGAAGCTTCTCGCGCTCACGACGGAGTACGAGGAGTTCCTTCTTAGTGAGAACTTGATCATTCGCACTCTCGAGTGCTTCTAATTCTTTGAGGCGCTGAATGCGCTTGTACACGGTTGGGAAGTTGGTGAGCATTCCACCAAGCCAACGCTCGGTCACTGATGGCATTGCAACGCGAGCTGCTTGTTGCAAGATCGGCTCTTGTGCTTGCTTCTTGGTGCCAACGTAAAGAATATGGCCACCCTTAGAAACAATGTCCTTGACGAATTCATAAGCTGAATCGATCAGTGTGAGTGATTGTTGAATGTCGATGATGTAGATGCCATTGCGCTCAGTGAAAATAAAGCGCTTCATCTTGGGATTCCAGCGACGTGTTTGATGTCCGAAGTGAACTCCGCTATCGAGAAGTTCTCGCATTGTTACAACCGCCATGGCGGCACGCTCCTATTTCAGAACTCTTTAGTAATAACTACAGAGTTCAATCGGTTAATGGTCTGCCAATTTGGCCTGACCCGTCGCACCTCTATTACCGACCGAATTACTTCGGACCGAAATGGTTCTCACCTGAAATTGCTGACAAGTGTTGAGAGGTGCTGAGATGTCACAGATTTTTCAATCTGTGCAGGCCAAATCCTACCTGAGCTTTTCTGAGTCAAAAACCGCCGAGGCGCCGGAAATTACGCGCGCGGATGGGCCTGCTTGAAGGCGCTTTGCAATCGCTGCATCGAAACGTGGGTATAAATCTGGGTAGTAGCAAGGGATGCATGTCCCAGAATTTCTTGAACTGTTCGAAGATCTGCGCCACCTTCGAGCAGATGAGTTGCTGCAGAGTGGCGCAACGCATGTGGTCCCATACGTTCTGCTCCTTCAAGGGCGGAGAGTGCTTCATAAACCACGGTGCGAACTGCACGTTGATCAATACGTTTGCCACGTGCACCTAAGAAGAGGGCGGCCCCTGAATCTTTTGCTAAAAGTTCTGGTCGACCAGTGGTAATCCATGCTTTGAGCGCAGCCATTGCTGGTGCACCGATCGGAATAGTGCGCTCTTTGCTGCCCTTACCAAATACTCGAATGGTGGAGCGTTCGTAATCAATGTCGTGGAGATCCAGTCCGCAGAGTTCGCCAACTCGGGCACCGCTGGCATAAAGCACTTCCACCATTGCGCAATCGCGCAGCGACTGTGGTGATCCTTCTTCGGCTACTCGAGTTGCAAGTGCATCCATTGCAACTGTGGCACTCGGTGCGTCAATAAATTCAGGAAGCGTGCGGTGAGATTTTGGAGTTGCAATATTTGCGCCAACATCGCTTGTGGTAATTCCTTCCTTTGCCGCCCACTGAGTGAAGAGGCGGATCGAGACTGCGCGACGTGCAATTGAGGTGCGCGCTCCCCCTTTGACTTGAAGATTTGCTAGCCAGGAGCGAATGTCGGCTACTTTCAATTGTGAAATATCGGTAATTCCTAAAGTCTGCAGATGCTGCAACAAACTCTCAAAGTCGCCTAAATAAGCACGAATGCTGTGTTTGGAGAGTGAGCGTTGGGTTTCTAGATGTTTGCCAAAGCGAGAGTGCAATTCAACGAAATCATCGATGTTTTCAAGTGCACCCATAAGCAAAGTCTACTCTGGGGTGCGCCCTTGTCTGAGTAAGCCAAAGTTGAGTGAATCCTCCAGCGCCATTGCCGATGCGGCGATAACGTTTTCATGTACACCGATCGTGCTCCATGTTCCGTTGTGGTCAGAAGTTTCTACGAGAACGCGAGTGATAGCCCCAGTGCCAAGGCGACCTTCCAAGATACGTACCTTGTAGTCGGTGAGCTCGAGTTCTGCTAATTCTGGGTAGTACTTCACTAGACCAGAGCGAAGTGCATTATCAAATGCGTTCACTGGTCCATTTCCCATACCGCTACATGTGAGTTCATTGCCCTGCGCAGTAAATGAAATCTCGGCCTTAGTTTGAATTGCGCCAGAACTATCGCGCACCACAGTGGTGGTCCAATTCTTAATGGCGAAGAAAGATGGGCGCTTTCCTGCCATCTCCTCACGAAGTAAGAGTTCAAATGACGCATCGGCTGCTTCAAAGGTAAAGCCCTGTGACTCTAATTTCTTTACCCGATCTACAACGCGAGTAATAAGTTCGCGGTCCCCACCAAGATCTAGACCGAGTTCTTGTGACTTTAATTCAATTGATGCACGCCCTGCCATCTCAGAGACCAACATACGCATGTCATTTCCCACTGATGCTGGATCTTCATGTTGATAGAGCGCGGGATCTACTTTGATCGCACTGGCATGAAGTCCAGCCTTATGCGCAAATGCTGAGATGCCGGTGTAAGGCTGACGTGGACTGGAGTTCACATTGGTTACTTCAGCGATGGCATGTGAAATTCTAAATGCCTCACGTAGCGCATTGACTGGCAGAACAGGTTGGGATTTCTTCAATTCAAGATTGGCAATGATGGTAACTAAATCGGCATTTCCAGTGCGTTCACCATAACCATTGAGTGTGCCTTGTACGTGAGTGACGCCGGCTGCAACTGCAGCAAGTGAATTTGCAACTGCACAGCCAGTGTCGTTGTGGCAATGAATTCCCAGTCGCGCCGAACTTGCCTGCAAAATATCATTAACAACTTGAGTGAGCTCATCTGGCAACATGCCACCATTGGTGTCACAGAGTGCAATGACATCGGCGCCAGCTTCAGCTGCAACTCGAACTACTTCCAATGCATAAGCACGGTTGGAGCGATAACCATCGAAGAAGTGTTCGGCATCGAGAAAGACTCGCTGACCTTCGCTGCGCAAGTGTGTAATCGAATCCTTGATCATCGCTAAGTTCTCATCGAGCGTAGTTTTGAGGGCAAGATCTACATGGCGATCGTGGGATTTCGCAACCAAGGTAACAACAGGTGCACCGCTATCGCGAAGTGCGCCAAGCAGCACATCATCTGCTGCCTTCACATTAGGGCGACGAGTTGTACCAAATGCTAC
>WLQV01000051.1 GCA_009697555.1 Actinomycetota bacterium
AATCAACGATCAATTATTTCGATAATTGGTAAACCAGGCGCTGGTAAATCAACTTTCAGTAAATATCTCTCAGAGAACTTACCTAGTAGCCTCGTCGCATTTGTTCCTATGGATGGATATCACCTCAGTAATAAAGTGTTGAAAGAGTTAGATCGCAGTAATCGAAAAGGTGCACCAGATACCTTTGATGTCGATGGATATGTTGCGCTCCTCCACCGCATTAAAAATTCCCCAGATGAATCAATTTACTTTCCTATCTTTGATCGCGCAATTGAAGAGTCGATCGCGGCAGAAGGCGTAGTAAAGCCCGAGGTGAAATTAGTAATCACCGAAGGCAATTAATTACTTCACAATGATGGCGGCTGGCAAGGCGTTGCACCGCTAGTGGATGAGTCGTGGTGCTTAGATCTCCCAGATGCGCTTCGCATGTCACGTCTAATAAATCGCCACATCGCATTTGGTCGCACGCTAGAGGAAGCTGAGGCGTGGGCACATGGCAGCGATGAAAATAATGCGCAGATTATTGGCGCAAGTGCTAGTCGTGCAGATTTTACGATTGAAGTTGATTAATCCTTAAAGCAGAAGATTTACTTACCTTTTACGTAAACTTTGCCAGCTTTCTCGGTCACTTTATATTTCACAAGTGGCTTAATTGAACTCTTTGGACCGCCACCTGGACCTTGCATAACTGCACCAGTCTGTGCGCTAAATGCTGATTGATGGCATGGGCAGACAAGTAATGAGCCAGTGCCTTTCACTACACAACCCTGGTGAGTACAGACTGCATCAACAGCATAAAGACCGGTCTTGGTGCGAAAGAGCGAGAGTGCGATTCGAGTTCCATCTGCTGTCTGCCCAGAAAAAATCGCACTCAATCCAACTTTAAGCTCTGCAGATGTGCAGACGTAAAAACCAAGTGAAGCTGTTGTAGTGGTTGCTCGAGCCTTATCAATTAATAGCGTGGGTAGTGCTGCAGTAATTGCGGAAAGAATCGCACGACGATTAAATTTTCTCATTTCCCAATCCTAGAGCAGATTCCTTAATCTTCCAGCGTAGATTCCAATTTCCGCTTAAGAGTGAAGATAACCAGAGCAACAAGGGCTAAGAAGAAAATTGCCCAGTACCTTAAGTAATGTTCTAGCTTCGCTAGGGAGTGTGAAAATTCATAACCAAGCGATACAACAATTGTTGAGAAGAGTATGCCGCCGGCTGCATTCCATTTGAGAAATGTCCGATAAGGAACTTTATTCATGCCGGCAAGTGCGGGGACGAGGGCACGCAATAGCGCCTGCGCGCGACCAAAGAAGATTGCGCCACCGTGATAGCGATCAAAAATTTTCTGAGCAAGCGCCCAACGCTTTGCCCCGACAAATCTTCCTAGCCGAGAAGTTTCAATTCGCGGTCCAAAATGTTTTCCCACTTCGTATCCCACTGAATCTCCAGCGATTGCACCAAGAATTGCGCAGATCAGAAAGAGCCAGAAAGGCCAGACTTTTTCATGAGCGAGTACCCCACCGATTAAAAGTGAGGTCTCTCCTGGAAGAACGAATCCAATAAAGGCTGCTGCTTCACCAAATGCAAGCAGGATTAAAAGGATGAAGAGCGGAATCTGCAGGTTATTTTGTACAAGCCAATCGGCAGAACTCTGTATCCAGTGGGACATAGATACGAGTATAGGTACTATCTTTATCTACTGTGGCAGCGAAAAGAATTCTCATGCTGGTGGCAACTTCGCTAGCTACAGATACCCGCGTTATGCGCGAGGCCGAAGCCCTGGTTGAAGATGGCTATCAAGTGCACATTATCGGCAAGGAAGTTCCTGGTGATTTCACACCGCGCAAGGGCATTACCTGGTCATCTGCATTTAGTGGAAGTGGTCTGCGACCTGCAGGCACTCCTTCACTATCGGGAAAGAAATTACTTCCACATTTACGATTCGCTCGTTGGCTATTGCTTCCACAACATCGTGAGAAATCTTTTGCAAATTGGGCTGATGCAGTTCACATCATTGGTTCGCATCTGGAATTTGATGCAGTACATGCACATGACTTCACTGCACTTGCAGTCGGCGAAAGACTAGCCAGAGAACATGGTGTGGCGCTTGTGTATGACAGCCATGAATGGTGGTTTGGTCGCCAACGTCAACACCGACAGACGCCATTACTCAATGCCCGCCAAGCAAAGGAAGAGGCAGATCTAGCATCCCGCGCCGTTGCTGTAATTACCGTGGGAAATGCAATCGCCGATTTATTCCGTAGCCAGCGAAAGATCGAGAATGTTTTTGTCGTTCGAAATAGTTTTCCGCAATCAAAGAAGCGAAGTGAAGTTACTTCACCACCACGTGGCTTGATTTACGCCGGTCGCATCGATGCGTGGCGTGAATTAGAAACTATTACCGAAGTTGCACCCCGAACACCGCTGAGCATTACCTGGATGGGCGAGGCAGATAATCAGTGGGCACAGCGCAATGTGCCGCTGGCACGCGCTGCTGGAATCGAAGTTCTTCCCTCCCAGAGCATCGAACAAGTCAATGCTGCAATGCAGAAAGCTGGGCTGGCACTTGTTACGCACTCCAATGAATTTGTCTCACATCAATTAGCAATGCCCAATAAATTGTTCCATGCAGTTCAAGCAGGAGTTCCCGTCATTGCAACCGATGTTCCTGAATTACATAACATCGTGACTGAGTACGACCTAGGCGAGCTCTATACACCAGGTGATGCGGAGTCGATGCTCGCAGCAATCCATAGAGCATTTGCTCGCCATACTGAACTTGTCGCAAATGTGAGAGCTGCACAAAGCGCCTTATCGTGGGAGAGCGATCGTGAAATTCTTTTAGGAATTTATGAGGCAATTTTTCGGAAGCGTCGATGAGTACCTTAATTTCAATTATCGCACCGGCTCGCAAAGCCAGTAATGCCCGATTGCAGCGAGTAATTTCATCGCTAATTGCAGAAGGATTTTCGATTGAACTCTTCGCATCCGGTGATGCTAAAGATTTGCCAGCACAAGTAGCTTTTCATCAACTGTCCGAAGAGGGTCGAAGCGGTCGACTCAAAGCGGCGTTGCATCTGCCAAAAATTGCGCACGGCAAAGTTATTTTCACACCTGATCCAGAAGTTGCAGTTGTACTTTGGCTACGTTCGTTCTTTAACAAAACTACTTGGGTCGTAGATGTACGCGAGGATTATCGCCTGCTATTGAAGGATCGTAAGTGGGCAAAGGGAATAACATATTTAGCTGCAGTATTTTTTGCCGAACTTGCAGTATTTGCCTCAAAGAGAGCCGATCTCACAATTGTGGTTGATAATTGGGTGCGCCCGGCAAATGCCAAGAATCGATTGGTTATTCCGAATGCACCAGATCCTCGCTTCTTACCTGCAGTTGGAGCAGCGAGCACTGCCCCGCGTGCGCTCTATGTTGGAGATGTGCGTGCATCGCGCGGACTCTGGACCATGTTGCGTGCAATGGAAATGAGCGATCCTTGGAGACTTGATGTTGTTGGTCCAGTAGCAAAGGAAGATCAAGCCGCGTTAGATACCTGGCAAAAATCTTCACCTGCTGCAGCGCGCGTGAAATTTCATGGCACGCTCACTCCAGAGGAATCGTGGCGCTTTGCAACAGGTGCATGGGTTGGTCTTGCACTACTTGATTCAACACCAGCATTTAAGCGGGCTTGGCCAACAAAGATTGGCGAATATCTTGCATGTGGTATTCCGGTAATTAGTACCGATTTACCAAGACCGAGTGAAGTAATTTTGCAATCACGTGCAGGTGCATTAGTTGAAAGCGCATCACGTGAAATTAGTGCAAGTCAATGTGCAGGAATTCTCAATTCATGGGGCGAGAATCCAGATGAATATCGCGAGGTGCGAGATCGCGCAGTAAAAGAAGTAGAAATATGGCGCAGTGGTGCAAGTTACGACCTGATTGGCGAAGGAATTTCCCAACTTCTAGCGCGCTAAAGGTAAGGTTGGGGTATGGCTTCACCACGAATTCAAGAGAGCGCTGATGTTGCGGCGTCGGCAAAAATTGGTGATGGCGCATCGATTTGGCATTACGCCCAAGTGCGCGAAGATGCAGTCATTGGTGCCAATGTCATTATCGGTCGTGGTGCTTATGTCGGCAGCGGTGTTTCAATTGGAGCTAAGAGCAAAATTCAAAATTATGCACTTGTCTACGAACCAGCTGTAGTTGAAGCTGGAGTTTTCATTGGCCCAGCAGTTGTTTTAACAAATGATGAATATCCTCGCGCGGTAAATCCAGATGGCACACAGAAGAGCGGCCATGACTGGAAGCCACAAGGAGTGACGATTCGTGAAGGAGCTTCCATCGGCGCAAAGAGCGTCTGCATTGCACCTGTAGAGATTGGTGCATGGGCACTGGTCGCGGCCGGTTCAACTGTGACTAAAGATGTACCCGCTTTTGCCCTTGTTGCAGGAACACCAGCCAAACGAATCCGCTGGGTCGGAAGAGCTGGCGTACCATTGCGTAGTGAGGGTGAGGGAAATTTTACTTGCCCAGTAACTGGCGCTCGCTATCGAGAAAGCGCCCCCGAAACTCTTGTGGAAGTGAAGTAATGATTCCAGCAGCAAAACCTATGGTCGGTGCCGAAGAGCGCGCTGCAGTTGATCGCGTTCTGCAATCGGGAATGATGGCGCAAGGACCAGAAGTTGCCGCCTTTGAATCTGAATTCTCGGCTTTTGTTAGCGGTCGCCACTGTATTGCAGTGAACTCTGGAACTTCTGGCCTACACATGGCACTCATTGCAGTTGGCGTTCGACCAGGAGATGAAGTAATCGTTCCTTCCTTCACTTTTGCAGCTACCGCAAACTCAGTCTGCCTTGCAGGTGGCAAGCCAGTATTTGTTGATATCGATCCACGTACTTTTAACATTGATCCAGCAGCAATTGAAGCTGCAATCACGCCACGCACTCGCGGTATCCAACCAGTGCACCTCTATGGCCAACCAGCTGCAATGGATCAGATCCATGCAATAGCAAAGAAACACAATCTCTTTATTGTCGAAGATGCCTGCCAAGCACACCTTGCAACATTTAATGGAACGCCAGTTGGTGCATTTGGCGATGCTGGTGTCTTCTCCTTCTATCCAACGAAGAATATGACATCAGGTGAAGGCGGAATGATCACTACTGCCGATGATGAAATTGCTCGTACCTCGCGATTGCTGCGCAATCAAGGTATGGAGAAGCGTTACGAGAATGAGGTAGTTGGTTTCAACACTCGTATGACAGATATTCACGCTGCGATTGGTCGAGTTCAAGTGACGAAGGTGCAAGGTTGGACCGCAAAGCGTCAAGCCAATGCAAAGTTCTACGATGAAAATCTCAAGGGCGTTGTCACTCCTTATGTTGGCGCTGGCGCTAGCCATGTTTATCACCAGTACACAATCCGTATTCCAGGTCATAATCGCGATGAGTTTGCGGCAGAGATGCTCAAGCGCGGAGTTGGAAGTGGCGTTTACTACCCAATTCCGGTGCATCAATTGCCGTCATTTAATTTGAAGTTTGATCTTCCTAATACAACTGCTGCATGTAAAGAAGTTCTCTCAATTCCAGTCCAGCCATCGCTCTCGCAAGAAGAGGTAGAGACTGTGGTTTCAGTAATTAATGCAATTGCTGCAGCTGGAGCCTAATCGATGAGTAATTTGCGCGCCGGCCTGATTGGTTTAGGAATGATGGGTCGCCATCATGCGCGCGTGCTTGCATCGTTGCCTGGCGTAGATTTTGTTGGTGTCTGCGATCCAGCCGGAGATGCAAATAATTTGGCACAAGGTCGCACCGTTGTTGCAACTGTCGCGGAATTAGTTGCAATGAAAATTGATTATGCAATGGTGGCGGTACCAACGATTTATCACTTGGAAATTGGAAAAGAACTTGCGGCAGCTGGCGTTCATGCACTCATTGAGAAGCCGCTCTCGCACGATACAAAGACATCAGAGGAACTCACCTCAGCCTTTGCTAAAGCTGGCTTAGTTGGCGCAGTCGGCCACATCGAGCGCTACAACCCCGCGCTACAAGAAGCGCGTCGCCGCTTAGAACAACTTGGTTCGCTCTATCAAGTTGTTACTCGCCGCCAAGGGCCATTTCCATCACGCATTGCCGATGTTGGCGTAGTGAAAGATTTAGCAACACATGACATCGATTTAACTGCGTGGGTAACTGGTCAACCATTTATTCAAGTTTCTGCACAAACTGCGCTCCGTACTGGTCGCGAACATGAAGATCTTGTAGCAATCGTTGGAAAATTGGCCGATGGCACAGTGACAAATCACTTAGTTAATTGGTTAAGCCCGCTGAAAGAGCGCGTCACTATTCTCACTGGCGAGAAAGGTGCATTTGTTGCCGACACTCTCACCGCAGATCTCACCTTCTATGCAAATGGCACAGTGACATCAGAGTGGGAAGAGCTCAAGCAATTTAGAGGCGTCAGTGAAGGCGATGTGGTGCGCTATGCAATTGCTAAGCATGAACCTTTGCGTATGGAGCATGAGAATTTCCGCGATGCAGTTCTAGGTAAGCCAGCTGACATTGTGACGATGCAACAGGGATTGCGTACCGTTGTTGTTGCGGAAGCGATTATTGAAAGTTCTAAGACCAGCACGACTGTAACAATCCCAGGATAACTCGAGGCTCCATGAACTCGGCCGAGCGCAGTGGATTCCATATTGTTTCACTCGTTACCAATAATGCGGTCGGCGATTCTCGCGTTTTAAAATCTGCACAAACCCTGGCAGATAATGGTTTTCGAGTAACACTGCTCTGCCAACTCATTGGCGATGTTCCAAAGAGTGAAGTAAGTGGCTCATTTACTATTGAACGCGTTACGCCAAATGTAAAGGCATCTACTCGTCGAATTACACCCCTTGGTCCACTTCGTTACTTGCTCAAAGTCCCCAATAGTTATGTGCGTTATGGCGCTAGACTAATAGCACCAGATTTTCTCTTTTGGCGCTGGGCAGGTCCCGTACTACTAAAAATCTCGCCGAAATTTCTCTACCCCTGCTGGCCACTTCTGACAGATGGTGAACGAACATTTAGTCAGAAGTTAGACCAGTTAGCACCCGATGTGATTCATGCAAATGATTGTGACACTTTAGGTATCGCACTACGTGCAAAGGCAAGAGCTGCCAAAGCTGGCAAACGAATAGCAGTTATTTATGATGCACACGAATATGTGCAAGGCGTCCATCGCAAACACCCCATGTGGGCAATTGCAATGAGCAAGTTAGAAGCGCAATCAATCCATGAAGTTGACCTGGTTATGACTGTTTCAGAGACAATCGCTCAGATGTTGCAGAGTGATTACAAGTTAAAGCAAACACCTACCGTGGTTCTCAACGCGCCTCGTCGCACGCAACCTGCTGTCGATCCGGTGCTGCAGACCATCCGTCGCAAGATTGGTTTATCCGAGGATGTGCCGCTACATGTATATGTCGGTGCAGCAGCACCTCAGCGTGGACTTTCTACGATGGTTGATGCTCTTGTTGGCGCACCAGAGCATCACATTGCACTTGTAGTAAATCCGGCAAATGCTTATGTAAAGAAAGAATTGGCGCGAGCAGAGACTCTTAAAGTTGCAGATCGAGTTCATGTGCATCCCT
>WLQV01000052.1 GCA_009697555.1 Actinomycetota bacterium
CCCTTCGCAGTTGATCTGTCAGAACTAAATAGCGGGCCTGTAGCTCAGCCTGGTTAGAGCGCTTCCCTGATAAGGAAGAGGTCGGAGGTTCAAGTCCTCCCAGGCCCACGCACCACCGCCGGAAAAAGTTCGACAAGTTCTAAAAGTAAGAAATGTAAGTACAAATGAATAGCACGGGGACTTAGCTCAATTGGTAGAGCGCCTGCTTTGCAAGCAGGAGGTTAGGGGTTCGATTCCCCTAGTCTCCACATGACAACACAAGCAACACTGCACACCTCACTTGGTGACATCGTCATCGAGCTCTTCCCTAACCATGCACCAAAGACAGTTGCCAACTTTGTTGAACTAGCAACTGGTGCGCGCGAGTGGGTCGACCCACGCAATGGTGAGAAGACAACTGCAAATCTCTTTGACGGAACAATCTTTCATCGTGTCATCGAAGGCTTCATGATCCAAGGTGGCGATCCACTTGGTCGCGGCACTGGCGGTCCTGGTTATCGCTTCGCCGATGAATTCCATGGTGAATTAGTTTTTGATCGCCCATACATTTTGGCGATGGCTAACTCTGGCCCAGGAACAAATGGTTCACAGTTCTTTATTACTGTTGCGCCAACTACCTGGCTCAATCGCAAGCACACAATTTTCGGTGAAGTAAAAGATGCAGATAGCCAAGCAGTAGTAGATAAAATTGGCGCTACTAAGACCGATGGCTCCGATCGCCCGCTACAAGCTGTAACAATCAATAGCGTCACGATCGCCTAAATTCGGTGGAGTTGAAACGCTCTGCAACGCTCTCGCTCATCACTGTTATCTGTGCCGCATATTTAATTAATCTGATTCATCCCGCTTTCGAGCAAGATCTCTTTCTCATTCGCAGAGCCATACTCTCCGATGGCGCACTCCATGGAGTTGGCGCAGGTGAGTGGTGGCGAATTTTCACCGTCGCTCTCGTGCACGGTTCTATCTTTCATCTTGGTTTTAATATGTATGCCTTAATGGTTCTTGGTAATCCACTCGAAATGGCATTTGGCAAAGCGCGCTTCCTTCTGGTTTTTGCAATCTCACTTGCCGCCGGTTCTGCTGCATCACTCTTACTCAATCCCAGCAATCAACCATCAGTTGGTGCATCGGGTGCGATCTTTGGTTTATTTGGTGCACTCGCAATTGCGGGAAAGCGAATCGGTGCAGATGTGCGAAGCATTACCGTCGTGATCGCGCTTAACTTTGCGCTGAGCTTTGTTCTTTCAGGAATCGATTGGCATGCTCACATTGGCGGTTTAGTGGGCGGAGCGATCGCCGGAAATTTTCTCTTGAAACGGCCAACTGGGCGCTGGTAAAAGTTATCCACAGGAGTTATCCACCGTGTGGAGAATTACATCAGTGTTATTTACCTCTTTATTAGCGTTTGTTAGCGCCAGCGTGTGGCGAGGGCAAAACCGACACCGATAAAGCCAAAGCCAACGACCATGTTCCAGGCACCGATGCCTGGGATTGGGTAGCTCGTGGTGGTGACGTAGAAAATCACAATCCAGAAGAGGCCGATAAGGAAAGCGGCGACCATTGTCGGAGCGAGCCAACTAGGGCTCTCCATCTCCACTGGCTCGCGCTCAAGGGCAGCCTCAACGACCTGATGCTCTTTGACCTTCTTGCGTACCTTCGATTTTGGCATGTCGAAAGGGTACTACCAAGCGGGCAACTCGCCAACTGCCCTCGATAGGAGAGGATTAGCCCATGGCACGCATATTGGTCGTCGACAATTACGACTCATTTGTTTTTAACTTGGTGCAGTACCTGCAACAACTTGGTGCAGAGTGCACTGTTGTTCGCAACGATGAGATCCAACCGACTGCGGCCGCTGACTATGACGGCGTTTTAATTTCCCCCGGTCCTGGCACACCAGAGCGCGCCGGAATCAGTGTGGAGCTCGTGAAGTATTGTGCGGCGCAGAAGATTCCACTCTTTGGAGTCTGCTTAGGTCATCAAGCAATTGGTGTTGCATTTGGTGCAACTGTTTCACAAGCGCCAGAGTTATTGCATGGCAAGACTTCGCAGGTAATCCATAACGGAGCTGGTGTATTAGAAAATCTTCCTTCACCATTTCGCGCAACTCGTTATCACTCACTTGCTGTGGAAGCGCCAACTCTGCCAGCAGAAATCGAAGTCACTGGAAAGACTGAGTCAGGAGTCGTGATGTCGATGCGCCATCGCGAGCTACCAATTGAAGGTGTGCAATTTCATCCAGAATCTGTTCTCACCGAACACGGTCATCAGATGTTAGCTAATTGGCTTGTGATGTGCGGTGATGCAAAAGCGCGAGAGCGTGCAGTTGGTTTAGCACCAGTTGTTTCTAAGTAGTTTTACGACAAGTAGTTTTACGACAGTTAGTTAAGGTGTATTCACCGTAATTGTGACTGATGCACCAATTGTTAAAACAGTTCCCGCACTTGGTGCCTGCGCAAGCACAACGCCAGATGCTTGAGTGCTATCGCTTGCTTCAATCTGTTTCACTAAGAATCCTGCTTGCACAAGAGTAGTTCGCGCTTGAATTGCAGTTATACCTACTAACTCCGGAACTTCAACATCTCCGCTAGCAATTTGTAGCGTGACGCCACTGCCTGCCGAAATTGTTGTACCCGGCCCTGGTGTTACTTGGAGAACTGTCCCTTGCGGTTTATCAGAGGAAATCGCTTCGGTTTTAGCAATAACTAAACCAGCTGCAGCAAGGGATGCACGTGCATCCATCAGTGTTAGTCCCACCAAATCTGGCGGAACTATTGCATCACCAGGCCCATCGGAGAGTGTGATGATGACGCTCGATCCTGGCTTTGCCTTGCTTGTTGCAAGAGGTAATTGGTTAGCAATCAAATCTTTAGGAATTCGTGGGTCGTGAGCATGTTGCACAGTTACTACAAAACCTTTAAGAAGTGCGCGGGCCTGGGCTTCAGATAAACCAACGACATTGGAAACAACTACACCTGAATCGGTTTGGACTTGGCGATTGAGAAGGAGCCCGGTACCAGCAACAGCAATAACAACTGCAGCAGCAATAGCGATAGTAAATCGCAACTTATTTGTTCTGCGAACTTTAGGAATTCGAGTTGTTACCTCTTCGCCGCCGCGAATCTTGTAGATGTCATCGAGCATCTGGCCTGAACTTTGATAACGATCAGCTGCTTTCTTGGAGAGCGCTACCGAGAGAAGTACATCAACACCAGATGGCAGAGTTGGTTCCACAAGACTTGGTAGAACAAGCACACCAGAAACATGTTGGTAGGCAATCGATACTGGAGTATCTCCAGTAAATGGTGGGCGACCGGTGAGTAGTTCATAGAGCAAGCAACCCGTGGAGTAAATATCACTTCGCATATCTGCAACTTCGCCACTTGCCTGCTCTGGCGATAGGTATTGCGCAGTACCGACAATGTTCCATGTATTTGTCAGAGTTGCACCAGCATCATCGAGTGCGCGTGCAATACCAAAGTCCATTACTTTGACATCGCCCATCTCAGTAATCATGACGTTGCCAGGCTTTATGTCGCGGTGCACGATTCCGCGCTCGTGTGAATATTCCAGCGCGCTAAGAATTCCTTCAGCAATTTCAAGAACTCGACTCAGTGGTAAACGCTCACCACTATGAATAATTTCGCGTAGCGTTTTTCCGTAGACCAATTCCATAACGATGTATGGCGCAGGCTCTTCACCTGAGTCATAAACGGCAACAATTCCCGGGTGATTAAGGCCAGCAGCAGCAAATGCCTCTTTTCGAAAACGAGTAACAAATGAGGGATCTTTTGCTAAATCACTGCGAAGAACTTTGACCGCAACTTTTCGCGAAAGGCGAGTGTCATCGGCAATGTACACATCGGCCATTCCGCCGGTGCCGATCATCTCTCCGAGTTGGTAGCGCCCACCAAGTAAGTTGTTCATTGGGCAGCTCCTAGAAACTGGAGTGAATTCGTAGCATCGCTCTCAACCAGATCGGCAACAATGATCGTGACGTTATCTGGTGCGCCGGCAGCTAACACTGACTTCATAAGAGTCTCGAGTGCGACTTCGCGATCATCAATGGTGAGCGCTGTAAGTAATTCGCCTTCACTAATTTCACCAGTGAGCCCATCGCTGCAGAGTAAGAATCGATCTCCGAGCTTTGCATCATTTAGCACTATCTCTGGCTGTAGATCATCTCTCCCCATGAGCGCTTGCGTGAGTAAAGAGCGCTGTGGATGAGTCTTAATCTCATTTTCGGTAATGGCACGTTGATCGAGAAGTTCTTGAATGAGTGTGTGATCAGTACTCAATTGGGTAATTTTATTCTTGCGGATTCGATAGCAGCGCGTATCACCAATGTATAGCAGAGCAATTTTATCTTCAGTAGCAATAAGGGCTGTGAGAGTAGTTCCCATTCCAGTTAAATCGGGATTCTCAATTACCGCTCGCTCAATTGCGCTATTAATGTGAGCAACCTCTTCCAGAAATTTTTCGGTTATTTCTGCAGAACTATTTGCCACATCGTGCAACCGTGAAATTCCTTTAATGGCGAGTGCAGATGCGATTTCGCCACCGGCATGACCGCCCATGCCATCTGCAACTGCGATCAAATTCTGAGAGATAATTGCAGAGTCTTCATTACCGGCTCTTACTAAGCCAACATTGGTGCGAGCAGATGCAGCAAATAATTGCGCCATGCCTTCGCCCCATTTCATTAACTCAATATTCTTACGCTTTTCTTACGCTTAGCCTAATGGAGCAAATCTCAACGATCACAGGCGTGAGTGGCAAAAATGGCAGATGGGCACGGTTGCGCTCCGTATTAATAGGAAATCTTCACACCATCTGCCTCGGCTATCCTTTACTAGTGAAACGCTATGCATATTTGGGTCCAGTGGGAACATTCACTGAAGCTGCACTCAAAAAAGTTGCCACACCAGCTGACACTCTTACCCCTTATGCAAATGTCACAGCTGCGCTCGAGGCAGTGCGTTCCGGCGCCGCAGATCAAGCACTAGTTCCAATTGAGAATTCAGTTGAAGGCGTTGTCGCTCGCACCCTTGATGAGTTAGCAGTTGGTGAACCACTCCTTATTGTTGGTGAAGTGACATTGCCAGTCTCTTTCGCGCTTATGGTGAAAGATGCAAATGTCGAAATTAAACGTATCGCGACGCATCCGCATGCAGAGGCACAATGTCGTAAATTTATCGCTACAAATTATCCCAACGCAGAGATGATCCAAACTGCATCAACTGCAGCAGCTGCACAGGCAATTGCAGGTGGTGAATACGATGCAGCAATCGCCGCCGACGTTGCAGCTGAACATTATGGGCTAACAATTTTAAAGAAGAATATTGGCGATACCGATGGCGCGGTCACTCGCTTCGTTCTTGTGGCAAAACCTGGCGTTACTCCAAAAGCAACTGGATTTGATCGCACCTCACTTGCCGCATTTATTGGCCTCGACCATGCAGGTGCCTTACTTGAGATTCTCACTGAGTTTGCAAAACGTGAAGTGAATTTAACTTTTATTCAATCACGTCCGACTGGGCGGGAGTTGGGCCACTATCACTTCATTATCGATGCCGAAGGTCATATCGATGATCCGCAGGTAGGTGCAGCAGTTGCTGGACTTCGCTCCATTTGTGATGAGATTCGCTTCCTAGGTTCTTATCCTCGCGCAGATAAACTAGGTTAACAATGATTGATCTCAAAGTACTTCGCGATAACCCGGATGCAGTACGTGCATCCCAAAAAGCGCGCGGTGAAGATGTAGCAATTGTTGATAAGGCGCTCGCTGCCGAAGAGACAAGGCGGAGCGCGATCGCAGAATTTGAAAAATTACGCGCAGAACAGAATGCGCTTTCAAAGTCAGTGGGCAGTGCCAAAGGTGATGAGAAAGCAACCCTTTTAGCTAACGCAAAAGAGTTAGCGAACCAAGTTAAAGTAGCAGATGCGAAGAAGAGTGAAGCAGAACTTCTTGCACATAATGAATTGCTCGGTATCTCTAATTTAGTGGATAACCGTGCGCCAATTGGTGGCGAAGCAGATTTTGTTGTTTTAGAAGAAATTGGCAGCCCACGAGATTTTTCCAAAGAGGGTTTTGCTGCAAAGGATCATGTCGAGCTTGGAAAATTACTTGGTGCGATTGATACTGAACGCGGTGCAAAGGTTTCAGGTTCGCGCTTCTATTATTTAACTGGCGTAGGTGCACTCTTAGAGTTTGCGCTAGTGAATTATGCAATTAGCAGCGCAGTTAAAGCCGGCTTCATTCCAGTCATTCCACCAGTGCTGGTCAAGCCAGCGGCGATGGAGGGCACCGGATTTTTGGGCCAAGCTGCAGAGAATGTCTTTCATTTAGAAGCAGATGACTTCTATTTAGTTGGAACGAGTGAAGTTCCCCTTGCGGCCTATCACATGGATGAAATTCTGGAAGAAAAGTCGCTGCCACTTCGTTATGCCGGTTACTCATCGTGCTTTCGCCGTGAAGCTGGTACTTATGGAAAAGATACGCGCGGCATTATTCGGGTGCATCAATTCGACAAGGTAGAGATGTTTACATTCTGCAAACCAGAAGATGCTGATGCCGAACACCAACGTTTATTGCAATGGGAGAAGGATTTCCTTAATGCGATGGAGATTCCTTATCGGGTAATTGATGTTGCAACCGGAGATCTTGGCTCAAGTGCAATCCGTAAATTTGATTGTGAAGCGTGGATTCCTACTCAAGATGCTTATCGCGAAGTAACAAGCACTTCCAATTGCACCGAATTCCAAGCCCGTCGTTTGAATATTCGTTTTAAAGGTGAATCTGCAACACAAGCAGTTGCAACGCTCAACGGCACGCTAGTGGCAATCCCCCGCATGATTGTTGCGATTTTAGAGAATCACCAAAATAGCGATGGCACAGTCAATGTTCCCAAAGCTCTGCAACCTTTCCTTGGCATGACCAGATTTGAGTTGGTGTGAACTTTCGCCCCAAATTAATTGCAACTGATTTAGATGGCACGATCGTTACTCATGATTTTGGTATCTCCCAAGAAACGATTGCCACATTTACTAAGGCGCATGAACTAGGTATAGAAATCTTCTTTGTCACTGGCCGTCCACCACGTTGGATGGTAGAAATTTCAGAGACCTTCTCATTTGGTAGCGCTATCTGTGGCAACGGTGCAATGCTCTATGACTTACGTACCAGCCAAGTTATTGAGCAGTGGTTAATTCCAGTCGAGGCGCAAGTAGCAGCTGTCAAGAAGTTGCGTGAAGTGATTCCTAATGTGGCATTTGCGATCGAAAATCACGACTCCTTCCAACGTGAAGCTACTTATATTCCGCGATGGGACATCGGATTAGATTCAGTGGGAGTCCCCGACATTCTCTCAATCATGACATCACCAACTTTGAAAATTTTAGTGCGCTGCCCTAATTATGAATTATCGTCAGATCAAATGTTAGAGATCGCAAGTAAGGAAGTAGGAGATTTAGTTAACGTCACGCACTCAAATCCCAATGAATCACTCTTAGAAATTTCAGCACTTGGTGTATCAAAGGGAGAGACTCTCGCAAAGCTTGCAA
>WLQV01000053.1 GCA_009697555.1 Actinomycetota bacterium
TCTCGGCGTCAATGACCGCGCTCAGTTAGCCGAGTGTGCTGCAGTTCTGCGCGATCGCATTAACGATGCCTACATGCGCGCTGGTGTTACTTTGATCGATCCCACTACAACGTGGATCGATGCAACTGCCTCAATTGAGCCAGATGCAACAATCTTTCCGGGCAGTGGAATTTATGGCGCATCGAAAATTGCCAAGGGTGCGATTATTGGACCGCGCACCACACTCTTTGATTGCACCGTCGAATCTGGTGCCAGCGTAATTGAGTCGTATTGCATCGATAGTCAGATCGGCGAAAAGGCCAATGTCGGTCCATTTACCTTCTTGCGCAACGGAACCAATCTGGGGCGTGATACTCGCGCTGGTGCTTTCGTGGAAATTAAGAACACTCGGGTCGGGGATGGCTCGAAAATCCCACATCTCTCCTATGTCGGCGATGCCACAATCGGTGAGGGCTCCAACATTGGCGCTGCGACGATTTTCGTCAATTATGACGGCGTCGATAAGCACCACACCGTAGTTGGCGATCAGGTACGCATTGGTAGCGACACGATGCTCGTTGCGCCGGTCACTATCGGTGATGGGGCTTACACCGCAGCTGGCTCAGTTATTACCGAAAATGTTCCGGCAGGCGCGATCGGCGTTGGTCGTGCAAAACAGCGGAATGTCTTAGGGTGGGTCTTGCGTAAGCGAGCTGGAAGTAAATCTGCTGCAGCGGCCGAGAAATCGGGCGCGAAGGCCGATGAGAATAAATAATCGGTAACGACGCGAGATGGGAAGTAATAAATGAGCGAACTACGACTCGCATCTGAGAAGCGGCTAAGAATTTTTACTGGCCGCGCATTTCCCGAGTTAGCCGAGACAGTCGCTTCTGAATTAGGAATTCCCCTTACCCCAACTAGCGCATACGACTTTGCCAATGGTGAAATTTTCGTTCGCTTTGAAGAGAGTGTTCGCGGTAGCGATGCCTTCGTGATTCAAAGCCATGCAAATCCCGTTAACAAATACATCATGGAGCAATTGATCATGGTTGATGCCCTCAAGCGCGCATCAGCAAAACGAATCACTGTTGTTGCACCTTTCTATGGTTATGCACGTCAAGATAAGAAGCACCGCGGTCGTGAGCCAATTTCAGCTCGCTTAATGGCAGATCTCTTTAAGACTGCTGGAGCCGATCGCCTAATGGTGGTTGATCTACACACCTCACAAATTCAAGGATTCTTCGATGGTCCAGTGGATCATCTCTTTGCACTGCCACTTCTTGCTAACTATGTTGGAAGCAAAGTTGATCGCTCACGCCTCACCATCGTTTCACCAGATTCTGGTCGAGTGCGGGTTGCAGAGCGTTGGTCAGATCTGCTCGGTGGAACTCCGATTGCCTTCATTCACAAAACTCGTGATCCACGCATTCCTAATGAATCGCAGATGGGCCGCGTTGTTGGTGATGTGACTGGCCAGACTTGCGTAGTTATCGATGACATGATCGATACCGCTGGCACAATTACTAAGGCAGTAGATGCACTCTTCGAAGCTGGTGCAAAAGAGGTAATCATCGCTGCAACACATGCGGTGCTCTCCGGACCTGCGATTGAGCGCCTCAAAGCATGTAAGGCGAGTGAAATTGTTATCACTGACACACTTCCAATTCCAGAAGATGCGCACTTTGATCGCTTGACCGTACTTTCGATCGCACCGCTTATTGCGCGCGCGATTCGGGAAGTCTTCGAGGATGGTTCAGTTACTAGCCTCTTCGATGGTCACTCCTAAGCGCAATTTGCTCAAATCACCCTCCCTTGGCTAACCTTGGGTCAGTTCCGGCGAGGGTGAAAGATTTCCGTAATCGACGGCGTGAAGTATGAAACTCACCTGGAACTGATCGTGTTCATACCGAAGTTTCCAGAAGGAGTAATGAAATGGCTGAGATCACCATCAATGGAACATCACGTACCGAATTTGGTAAGGGTGCCGCACGTCGTGCACGTCGTGACGGATTAGTTCCTGCAGTTATCTATGGTCATGGTGAGAAGCCAGCACACATTGCACTTCCAGCACGCGAACTAGGCGTTGCACTCAAGACCACAAACGTTCTTCTTGATATTGTCGTCGATGGCAAAACTGAACTCACACTTCCTAAGTCAATCGTTCGCGATGCAATCAAAGGCACGCTTGAGCATGTGGACTTAGTAATTGTTCGTCGCGGTGAGCGCGTTATTGTTTCGGTTCCAGTACATACTGATGGCAAGTTCGATCAGGATGGAATTTTGGAAACTGTACATACAAGTATCGAAGTTGAAGCAGAAGCAACTGCAATTCCAAACTTCCTCAACCTCGACATGACTGGCTTAATGGCTGGCGAATCTCTCTATGCAGAGAATGTGCCACTACCTGCTGGAGTCACACTTATCAGCGATCCTAAGATGACTGTTGTTCACCTATCTCTTCGTTCAGCTCAAGAAGAGATCGTTGCTGCACCTGTTGTCGCTGAAGGTGCTACACCTGCTGAAGGCGCTGCTGCTACAGATGGCGCTGCTGCTGGTGAGAAGAAGGACGATAAGTAAGTTATTAACCGCAACTAGTTAGGGTGCACCGCTACCCTTAACTAATGGTCTGGTTAGTTGTTGGCTTAGGCAATCCTGGCACCGAGTATCAAGCTACTCGTCACAATATTGGTGCGATGGTCGCCGAGCAATTGGCAAGTTCGAATTCGGCTAAATGGTCTGGCCATAAGAGTCGCACCGACATTGCCTCATTTAAAATTGGGCCAAACAATTCAGAATCGATAGTTGTCGCCCGTTCACATTCCTACATGAATGAGACAGGTGGACCCATAAGTGCGCTCGCAACTTTCTACAAAGTAGAACCGGCGCAGATTATTGCAATCCATGATGAGCTAGATCTGCCATTTGCAGCACTGCGCTGCAAATTTAGCGGTGGCGATAATGGCCATAATGGATTGAAAAGTATGACGAGCGCTTTTGGTAGTGATTACCTACGCCTTCGCATGGGAATCGGTCGCCCACCGCATGAGCAGCAAGATCCAGGTGATTTTGTATTGCGGCCATTCTCATCGGCGGAGAAGAAAGAATTGCCGGATTTTATTAGTGAGGGAGTAGCTGCGATCGAGTCTTTAATTCTGCGCGGCCTTGAGCTCACGCAACAAGATTTTAACGATTAATCAACCAGTATTACGAAGCCCTGCTGCAACACCATTGATGGTCAGAAGTAGCGCCCGACGCAGAATTGGTTCGGCATTTGCGCCCGCCTTGCGAACTCGAGAGAGCAGATTAATTTGCAGCAAGTGCAATGGTGAAAGATAAGCATCGCGCACCTGAAGCGTGCGAGCCAGAATTGGTTGATCGGCGAGCAGCTCAGATTTCTTGGTAAGAGCAAGAATTTCTGCCTTAGTTAATTCAAATTCCTCGGTAATTTTATCGAGGAAGTGGTGTAGTTCTGGTGCAACTAATTCTTCAACATAGCGGCGCGCAGTAAGTAAATCGGTCTTTGCCAGTGTCATCTCCACATTGCTAATGAAGGTGCGGAAGAAGTGCCACTCATGAAGCATCTTCTGCATTGCATCGGCCTTGCCCGATTCGCGCGCTGCTTTGAGTCCACTGCCAACGCCAAACCAGCCGGGAACGATCTGCCTGGATTGGGTCCAGCCAAATACCCAAGGAATAGCGCGAAGTCCATCAAGACCGATGGTGGCATCTGGTCGGCGTGAAGGACGCGAACCTAAGAAGAGCTCACCCAATTGTTCAACTGGAGTTGAAGCGTAGAAATAAGCGGGGAGATCGGGATGATCAACCAAGGTGCGATAGGAAGTGAATGAACTATCGCTAATTAATTGCATACATTCATTCCAGGTTTTTAAATCAGATTCGGCTTGGCGTGGCCCACGATTTAAAACCGTTGCTTCTAGCGCGGCAGCAAGTGTGAGCTCAACGTTCTCGCGGGCAAGGGTTGGAAGTGAATATTTATCGCTGATCACTTCACCCTGTTCGGTCATTTTAATTTGACCATCTATCGAACCCCACGGAAGAGCAATAAGTGCATCATAAGTTGGACCGCCACCGCGACCGACTGAACCACCGCGGCCATGGAAGAGGCGAAGCTTCACGCCATGCTTCATTGCGACATCTCGCAACTTACGTTGTGCGCGGTGAATCTCCCATTGGCTAGTTGCAATACCTGCATCCTTATTGGAGTCGGAGTAGCCAAGCATCACTTCTTGGATATCTCCGCGCAATGAAACTAATTTTCGGTAGGCAGGATTGCTAAGAAGTGATTCGAGAATCTCATCTGCCGCGCGAAGTTCGGCAACTGTTTCTAGCAATGGCGCAAAACCAATCAATGCGCGATTTTTTGCTAAATCAATCAGGCCCGCCTCCTGTGCAATAACTGCTGCAGCAAGAACATCGTGGCCACCCTTTGTCATAGAGATGATGTAAGTCTCGATCGCTTCGCTACCAAATCGATCAAGAAGATCTGCGATAGCGGCAAAGGTATCCAGGCTCTTCTGGGCAATTGCATCAAATCCAGATGTTGTGCGCTTGCTTGGGCTCGCTAATTCATTGGCAAGGAGAGTAAATCGCGCCTCTTGATCGAGTTCTTTGTACTTCTTTTCACTCAATAGAGTTTCAAGTACATGATGATGCGCAGCTGAATGTTCGCGAATATCCATCGTGACGTGAGTAAGACCAAAGGCGGCGACTGTACGGATGGTGCGCTCGAGTAAGCCAGTTGCCATGAGCTCGCCCTTATTTGCAAAGAGTGAATCACGCATCAAAGTGAGATCGGCGAGCAATTCGGCAGTGTTTGTGTAATCACGACCTGCAGCATGGGCTGCACCCTTTGCATGGCGATCGCGAGTAAGTGCCAAGCGATGCACAATTGCAGTTGCTTTTAATCGATAAGGCTCTTCCGCATTAAGGCGGCGAAAGCGCGCTTCAAACTCCGGGATATTCTTTAAATCTGTAGCAATCGAGGCAAGTAGTTCAGGAGAAGTTCCGGCGATCCGAGTGGAGACCGAGAGCATCTGGCGCAATTGATCCATCGCAGCGATAGTCACTCGAATTGCATGGCCAACTTGTAAGACCATCGTTTCGCGGGTTACTTGCGCAGTTACATTGGGATTTCCATCGCGATCTCCACCGATCCAGGTACCAAAGGAGAGTGGGCGAGCAGTTACTGGTAATTCGATGCCAAGGCGGCGCAATTGAAAAGCAAAATCATCGAGAACTTCTGGCACGGTATGTCGGGCTAAATCATCGACGTAATACAAGGCATTCATTGCCTCATCAATAGGTTCTGGTTGATCAAGGCGCAACTCATCGGTCTGCCAGAGCAGATCAACGGTTTCCGCAAGGCGTGCATTCTGTAAATGATCTTTCGGTTGATCAAGTAGATCAGCGATTTGGCCAAGTTTGCTCAAAATAGAACGGCGCGCAGCCTCAGTTGGGTGCGCAGTAAATACTGGCCGAACTGAAAGTCCCTGAATCCATTCACTGATGTCTGCAGCGCTAAATTCATGACCAGCTACTGGATTTTTCTGTGCCGCAATAATTTTATCGATTGCTTGCGAAAGCCATGATCCAGATTCTGCGCGTGCATCAAGCAGAGTGCGAGAGCGGTGTACCTGTTCGGCAATATTTGCTAAGTGAAAGTAAGTGCTAAATGCGCGTACTAATTGCACCGATTGATTGACGTCGAGGTGGGACAAAATCTCCGCACCGCCACCATCTCGTACCGCTTTGCGAACGGATTCAACGAGATCGAGAAGTTCGACACCCTCTTGGCGAACCAGGGATTGCCCCAATAAATCACCGAGCTTTCGAACATCAGCGCGAAGGGCTGTGTCCATTGATGTCGGTGAACTCATTTGCTAATTGTGGCAGGTCTTTCTGCCCTCTCGCGCAGCGCTAGAATTGCACTCGATTCAAGCCCCTTCGCTGACTGAGCACCCCGCCCAGTTTGAGAACGGGGCCTTTAGGCGTTTCTGGCGCATGCATTAGTGGAAGAGGTAAGGCAATGAAGGCGTTAATCGATCTCATCGCAGGCAGCGATGAGATTGCGCGCGCACTCACAACTGCCGACACCATTGTTGCGCCCCCTCCGATTAATGCATTTCTCATTGCGGCGCAAGCACGAGAGCGCAGCATTCTTGTTGTTACTGCAACAGGTCGCGCTAGTGAAGATTTAGTTGCCGAACTCGCTGCACTACATGAAAACGTGTGGGAATTTCCAGCTTGGGAGACTCTGCCACATGAGCGATTGAGTCCACGCGGTGACACTGTGGCACATCGAATTAGCACGCTTCATAAAATTCGCACTGCACAGCAACCATTTATTGTCGTCACTTCGGTACGCGCATTGATTCATCAAATTATTGCCGGATTAGCCGAAGGTGGCCCACTGACGTTGCGAGTAGGCGATGAAGTGCCATTGACTGGCTTAGTTACACAGTTAAGTGAGCTCGCTTATGTTCGAACCGACTTAGTAGAGCGTCGTGGTGAATTTGCAGTCCGCGGTGGAATTATTGACATCTTCCTTCCATTGGCACAGCACCCAATCCGAATTGATTTCTTTGGCGATGAGATCGAATCAATTCATGAATTTGAAATTTCAGATCAGCGAAGAAATGCCGAAGTGATCTCGGAAATTGAAGTCTTTGCCTGCCGCGAACTTCTCTTGAGTGAAGCGATAAAGAGCAAGGCGCTCACATTGAAGAGCCAACATCCAGGTGCCAGTGAGATGCTCGATAAGATTTCAGAGGGCATCGTGGTTGAAGGAATGGAATCCCTCATTCCACTACTAGTTGATAAACAGGAATTAATTCTCGACTTACTTCCCAAAAATTGCGAAATTGTGTTTTTAGATCTACCGCGAATTACTTCACGAACCGCAGATCTATTGAGCACAAATGAAGAGTTCTTTGTGGCGGCTTGGTCTAATGCAGCAGTCGGTGGAAGTGCGCCAATTGCGCTGCCCCAAAGTGTAGAAAAGACTTATCTGACATGGAGTGAACTCGAGCAGAAAATTCACTCGTTGAAGCTGGAAACCCTCTCAATTAATCCCTTTGGATCTGATTTAGATCCAGGAACTCTCTTCTTAGAGTGTGAGCCAATTGAAGCAATGCGCGGTGATACCGAGAAGGTAATTGAACTCTTCCTTAGCGAGGCTGGGCGCAAGAACCGCTACTTCTCTGCCTTTGGAAATGGCATTGCCGAGCGATACCGCGATCTCTTTCGTGAAGCTGAAATCAATGATGTGCAGATTCACACTGCGCCATTTGCCCATGGATTTTCACTTCCGAGCGCTGATCTAATCTATGTCACCGAACGCGATGTGACTGGAAGTAAGAGCAGCTACAAAGATGGCGATCGCCTGCCATCGCGTCGCAAAAATAGTATCGATCCGCTCGAATTAAAGAGCGGTGATTATGTTGTCCATGAACAACATGGAATCGGGCGCTATCAAACAA
>WLQV01000054.1 GCA_009697555.1 Actinomycetota bacterium
CTACTGATTGTCGATACCCAAATGCGCCATACCCTCACAGATGGTGGTTATGCATCGCGTCGCGCCGATTCTGAATCGGCAGTCGCAAAACTGGGTCACACCAGCATGCGTGACATCACCTTGGAATTTCTTGAAGCCAATAAATCTAAGATTACAAATACTGAGTACCGCAGAGCCCGACATGCCATTAGCGAAATTGCTCGGGTACTCACATCGGTAGATGCGCTAGAAAACCGCGATTTCACTCACCTGGGCACTTTGCTTAATCAATCTCATGCATCACTGCGCGATGATTACAACGTCTCCTGCCCAGAGTTAGATTTAGCGGTTGAAATTGCACAGCGCGATGGCGCTCTTGGTGCTCGCATGGTGGGTGGTGGCTTTGGTGGTAGCGCGATTGTTCTTGCTTCAATTGCCAAGATTAAGCCGCTTAAAGTTGAGATTGCCGATGCATTTAAAGAGGCTGGCTTTGTTGCGCCGCGCTTCTTTAATTCTCTGCCAAGTGCAGGTGCCAGCGTTGACTTTACGGCAGGTAATTAATTAACTGGTAGAACGCTTATTACTTCTACGCCACCGATTGAAGTAAGCACTGCAATGAGATCTGCCGGATCACTTCCTGGAATAGCCACAGTAATGTCATCGTAGCCACGGCCATCTTCCGACTTCTTCACTACCAGTCCACGAATATCTCCACCGGCAAAACCAATTGCTGAAGCAACTGCGCCAAGAGAACCTGGGCGATCTGGAAGTGCAACATGTAGTCGAAAGAGTGCCATGGTGTAACCCTACTCTTTTCTAGTCCAGCCCTGCCAATTGATTATCAATTAGAAGGAGCTGAACCTAAGGTCACGGAGAATGTGCGTGAGGTACCAGTCGGCAGATCGACGGTGATGGAGACGGTGGCACCTGGTGCATAAGAGCGGATCCGCACAATCGCGCCAACTTGATCGTTAATTTTTACGCCATCGATGCTCTTGATAATCGAACCAGCGGGAATTCCTGCCTTCGCCGCAGCTGCGCCATCTGTTAGCGAGAAGATGCGCGCACCGTTGCCTGTGTAACTTGTATCAAAGGAGACTCCGAGGAATGGGCGAGTTGATTTACCAGTAGCGATGAGATCGTTGATGATTCGCTGCACTTCGGTAATTGGAATTGCAAAGCCCAAACCAATATTTCCACTCTGCCCACCGCTTGCACTGCTTAACGTAGCAATACTGGAATTGATACCGATCATGCGACCTTGTGAATCAAGGAGCGCGCCACCGGAGTTACCGGGATTAATCGCAGCATCGGTTTGGATTGCATCAACATAGGAATCAGCTGAAGTGCTACCAGCGATTACTGGGCGATTGAGTGCCGAAATAATTCCGCTAGTAACGGTACTTGCCAGACCAAGTGGTGATCCGATTGCAACTACTGGATCTCCTACGCTGACTTTGCCGGAATCGCCAATTTCAATTACCGGAAGATTGCCATGTTTAACTTGAATTACTGCAAGGTCATAAGTCGCGTCTCGTCCAACAATTGTGGCTGGATCCTGAGTGCCATTGCTGTACTCAACTGTGATAGTTCCTGAAGTGACTGCACTCTCAACTACGTGATTATTAGTAAGGATGTAACTTGAAGTAGCAGAGCTGCGAATAATGGAGCCAGATCCGGTTCCACTTCCCAAAGTACTTGTGACTTGAATGGAAACAACACTTGGGGTGACCTGGGCTGCAATTGCACGAACATTTATTGCGCCAACACCGAGTTCAATTGAGGATTGGGTTTTGGTACATGTACCTGATGCGGAGTAATACATCGCCTTGGTGCGATTATCAACGCAAGCCTTTACTGCAACTGGCGTAGGAACGACAGCGGTTGCTATGCCGCCGGCGACTACTGCTCCGGCGATAAAGCCTGCAATGATTTTGCTAGAAGTGGATCGGAAAATAGTTTTGAAGGTATTTTGCATGACAGGAGCATCTCGCAGCTTCCTTAGAAAATCCTGAAGACTTTCTGCACATCTGGTTAGGCCTCGACGACCCAATCCCCAGAAATTTTTACCTTAATAGGCGCAAGTGGAGTCGGCGCCGGTCCAGCTAGCACTCGTGCGCCATTAAATGGATCGAACTGCGCTCCATGGCAGGGGCATTGGAGTTGCTTCGCTGATTTTGAATAACCAACTACGCAACCTTGGTGAGTGCAAGTAAGTGAATATGCAAAGACACCTTTCGCGGTACGAAAGAGCATGGCTGGTCCTGCAAGTGCGCTATTAAATTCGAAGGTTGCGCCAATCGGTAGTGCCGCGAGTTTGATAACGCCTGAACTCGCCGAAGTGCTGCTCGTACTGGAAGCGGTGGGCTTACCTAATGCCTTCCCAACTCCAATTCCAATAAGAGAGAGCAGCGCAACTCCACCGATGCGAATAGCACCGCGTCGATCAAGTGAGAGTTCGATTCTGCGACGTTTGCCAATAAGAGTTAACAAGAAGCTAAGCCATAAAATCGCATAGGCGGTATCGCTGCCAAGAAAATATGGTTTTACAGTCCAGCTGCTCGATAGCCAGAGAATAATCGAAATTGAGAAGCCACCAAATGCTGCAGCAGTGGGAGCGATCCCAATAAGAGTTGCAAAACCAATTGCAAATTCACTGAGCATAATGATTACACCCAAGAGTTGAGCGTGCTCAATGCCATGCTGCAAGAGAAAGCCAATCGGCGATACATGTATAAAGCCCGCCAACTCTGTGCCGATATAGGTCGGCGCACCTTTGGTGAGGAAACCAGGATCACTTGCTTTGACCCAGCCACCATAAATCCAGGTGACACCAAGCCAGAAACGAATGATGCGGATTGGCCAATTCTGGTTCTGCCAAGACTGGGATGTTGATGCAAAAGATGAGCGACGCGACATAGAAATTACCTTACGTGAATTAACTGAGAATTTACTGGGCTCCCTGAATTGGACTCGAACCAATAACCTGCCGGTTAACAGCCGGCTGCTCTGCCAATTGAGCTATCAGGGAATGGAAGCCAAACTCTAGCGCACGGGTGGGCGATAGCCCAATTTTAGATCTCACCTAACGCTAAATCATGGAGTGTACGGCGCGTGGATTCGAGGGCAACGAGGTCGCCAAAGAGTGCGTTGTACTCACTCTCATTCTCCAGCGGATTAATTCGCTGCAACGTCGACTTCACATCAGCGATTCTCTGCGAGATCGCAACTTCCCGTAATCGCGCGACAATACTTTCGATGTAACGCGTAGAAACTTCACCATCGGTACGTACGGGCTCAACCATTAATTCTGCCGTGAGTGCACGCATTCGCTCATCGGTAACTCGATCGATGTTAGCGGCGATGTCACCATGTGAATCGATAGTCTCACGCAATTGGCGATAGGCCGGATGAGTAAAGGCAAGTGCTTCGATCTCACTCCAATTACTAATTGCATTAGGAAGTTGGAGTTTTGCTTTCAATACTTCGCGCTCGAGAATAAGTCGAGGCTCATTTGGACTTGGCCGCCAATTTTCACTCTCGCCAACTGCCTCAGCTTCTGCACTTGGTGCCAACGCTCGTGCACCACGCGTAACTGCTGCGGAAACTGTTTCGACCTCCATGCCTAACCAACCGGCAAGGAGTCTGGTGTACTCAGGGCGAAGTGATTTGTCGCGGATCTGACTGACGAGTGGCGCCGCAGCATTGAGCGCATTAACGCGACCTTCGGCTAAATCTAATTTATGGAGCGCCAGTTCTGAGCGAATCGCAAATTCAAAGAGTGGCACGCGACGGGCGATGAGATCGCGTAGTGCGAGATCGCCTTTCTGTTGGCGCAAATCAGATGGATCTAAACCACTTGGCTCGACTGCAACAAATGTTTGGGTAACGAATTTCTGATCTTCATTAAATGCGCGAAGCGCTGCCTTCTGGCCAGCTGCATCACCATCAAAGGTAAAGATCACTTCGCCCCGAAAGGCGTCATCATCCATAAGTAGCCGGCGCAGAATACGAATGTGGTCACTACCAAATGCAGTTCCACAGGTAGCAACCGCAGTCGTGATGCCAGCAAGGTGTGCTGCCATAACATCGGTGTAGCCTTCGACAATTACTGCTTGACGCTTCTTTGCAATCTCTTTCTTTGCCAGGTCGAGGCCATAAAGAACTTGGCTCTTCTTATAAACCGGCGTCTCTGGTGTGTTGAGATATTTAGGGCCATTATCAACATCATCACTTGCTAATTTACGTGCACCAAATCCAACAACATCACCTGAGATGTCACGGATTGGCCAAATTAAACGATTGCGGAAGCGATCGATCATGCCGCGTTGGCCCATCTTTGAAAGGCCTGCAACTTCTAACTCTTCTGCAGTAAATCCTGCCTCTCGCAATACTTTGGTCAGGCCATCCCATTCATCTGGCGCATAACCCACGCCGAACATCTCACATGCTGCGCGATCGAAGCCACGTTTAATAAGTAAGTCGCGGCCAAATTGTGCACCCGATGATGCTGCCAATTGCTCTTGATAGAACTTCGCCGCAGCAGCATTAGCTGCAATGAGTCGCGAGCGATTAGTACTTGGCGCACTCTGCGTGCCACCGGCTTCGTAGTGCAAGGTGTAATTAATTCGCTCGGCCAGGCGTTCGACGGTTTCAGTAAATGTGGTGTGATCCATTTTCATGACAAAGGAGATGACATCGCCACCGGTTTGGCAGCCAAAGCAGTGGAAATAACCTTTGCTTGGAGTTACATGGAATGACGGTGACTTCTCATCGTGAAAGGGGCAGAGACCTTTCTTCTGTCCGCCACCTGCGCTCTTGAGTTGGACGTAATCACCAACGACATCATCGATCGGTGTGTGGTCGCGAACGTAGGCAACATCTTCATCTTTAATTCGCCCAGCCATAGCCGCGATCCTAGCCGCGCGCTTTCAAACGCGCATGAAGGGCGTAAGCACCAGGATCGGTGAGCGCTGCAACTTGATCAATTACCACTCGCATTCGATCAGATTGCGAGAGCGCTAACTTCCAATCCTCGTGAAATACCCGATCTAATGAATTTGGCGCATCGGCCAGAATCAATTCCACTAGCTCCTCAATCAAAGTGTGCTGCTTGGCGTATCGCTCTTGCGATTCGGCGGAGTGAATTAAGTAATGTGCCGCAATGGCTTTGAGTAGCCCCACTTCGATGAGTTGCTCTTGAGGGACTTCAAGATTTGCGCTGTAACGAATGAGCGGTTGATCGCCATGGATTCTGCGAGTTTCGAGTTCGGCGGCGCGAACAAAGCGGCCAATAAGTTGAGAGGTGAGATCTTTTAATCTGGCAAGTGAGGCATGTGATCCATCGTAATTATTGGGCCAGCATGAGAGTTCTTTGAGTCGAGAAAGTGCTGCAGAAAATTCAGCCGAAGTTGCAGTGAGGCCATAGTGTGAAATCGCAAGTTGATGGAGCACTTCAAGATCGCGATCAAAATCGCCAATCTTTATCTGTCCAGCAACAAGCGCATCTTCTAAATCATGAACCGAGTAAGAAACATCATCGGACCAATCCATAATTTGAGCTTCGATACAGCGCTTGCCTTCTGGTGCACCGCTGCGCATCCAGGTGAAAATCTCGAGATCTGATTCGTAAACGCCAAATTTATGTGAGCCAGATTTGCGCGGCCAGGGATATTTAGTTGCGGCATCAAGGGATGCGCGAGTGAGGTTTAGTCCTACTGATTGACCATTTGTGGCGATGGTCTTTGCTTCTAACCGAACTAATAATCGAAATGATTGGGCATTACCCTCAAAGCCACCGAAATCTTCGGCGATCTGAGCCAAGATAGTTTCACCATTGTGACCAAAGGGTGGATGACCTAAGTCGTGCGCCAAACAAGCGGTATCTAAAAGATCGGGATCGGCGCCAAGAGATTCGCCTAACTCTCTACCAATCTGTGCACATTCAAGTGAGTGCGACAATCTGGTGCGCTGGAAATCATTCTCCCAAGGAACTGCAATCTGTGTCTTTGCCGCAAGCCTTCGAAGTGATGCGGAGTGAATTACCCGAGCACGATCGCGCATGAACTCGGTGCGGCCAGCGCGTTTGGCTGGTTCGAGAGTAAAGCGCTCTTGGTCTTGCTCGGAGTAGATCACCTTCCTACCTTAATGTGCCGTCGCGACAGTGCGATCGCTGATGAAAATCCCATGGCGCCCCAAGGTGACATAAGCCAGATAAGCGCCAGTTTCCCGCACTAAATAACGTACCCCGCTTTGATTGAGCGAATTAGGGCCGCGTTTAACTGGTGAGCAGGTGGCAGAAATTCCTCTGTCGTGTGCCATGGTCATCGCGCGCAGGCAGTGATAAGGATCAGTGACCAAAATTGCACTTGTAAAGTTATTGAGTTTTAAATAACTCGCATAAGCCTTAGTGCTCTCAAGTGTGTCATGGCCTTTTTCAATTGAGATTACGTTCTTAACTTTATTCTCCATTAACCACGCTTTTCCGGCAGCTGCTTCGGTAGTGCGATCCCCTGGCAGATTCGCACCGACTGTAATTACTCGAAGTGCAAATCCATTCTTATAAATTCTCGCTGCTTCCTGCAACCTTGCTCGAAGTACATCACTGGGACGGCCATCAAATTGTGCTGCACCTAGAACGACAATGGCATCGGATTTCACGGGAGCGACATGATTTGCGGTGTACCAAACTCGACCAGTTGCAAATGCAAGAAGCACAAAGGTTGCAAGTAAAATCGATGAAATAATCTTTCGCAGAATAAAGAGCACATCAACCGCCAGAGAAAGCATCTTCGATGTCGATGTCGGGCATCTCGTTGGGATCGAGGAGCCAGCCATCGGGCAGCGTCACTGGTCGTCCGTGGCTGGTGCGACCACGCGGTGCTTCACCAACTGCAACTGGATATGGTTGATCATCCAATTGATCTAGCAGTGAGCGAAACTCTTTGAGAGAGCTGATCATTCCAAATTGGCGGCGTAATTCACTATTAACGCGAAATCCCTTGAGATACCAGGCCATGTGTTTGCGTAAATCACGGCAGCCGCGATCTTCTGATTCAAAGTATTCAACGATTAATTCACCGTGACGGAACATCACTTCGCGCACTTGGTGCAGCGTTGGTAGAAGTTTCTCATTCTGACCTTGAAAAGCAGATACTAAATCGGCAAATAACCAGGGGCGTCCTAAGCAGCCCCGGCCAACAACTACTCCAGCACAGCCCGTCTCTTCCACCATTGCAACGCCATCATTTCCAGCCCAGATGTCGCCATTACCTAACACTGGAATTCCAGTTGGCGCTAAATGTTCGACTAGTTCAGAAATCGCACTCCAATCGGCTTTACCTTCATACATCTGTGCCGCGGTGCGTGCA
>WLQV01000055.1 GCA_009697555.1 Actinomycetota bacterium
AACCTTCGCGAAGAATAGCCCAAGGTTCACATAATAGGGAGCCCCTCAGATTGTCACTACCAATGTTCTATGAGCAGAAGTATGGTGATTTGGATCTACAAAAAGATCTACTGAGGTGGTGGTCCAAAAGTTGCATATTCGGCAGCCAAAACTTTAGAAAGTACCTTGGCCGCTTCAGCCCAAGTAATTCCATATACATTTTTGAATGCAGTTGGAAAATCTTGACCACGTGCGCCAAGTGCATAAAGAGCCATAGTTGATTGTGGTCCCGCAATCGCAGTTAGGATTTCTGTTGCTGCCGCGCCAACGGTGTAGCCCAAGCTGTAGACACCGCCATTAGAAATGCAGCCGTTAGGTTTGAAACTTTGACCAGGACCTTGGCTAGTTAAGTATTTTAAAAGAGATGCCTCTGAATAGTCAGTGACGGTCGATGGCCCCTGACCGTAAGGGCGATCCTTAATCATCGTGGAATACATATCGTAAGTATCTGCCGCAACTGCCCAACCAATGGAGTTTCCTTGGCCTTCAATTAACCAACAAGGTGCGAAAGTGTTTGCATCGTAACTTCTAGATACGCTAGAAGTTCCAATCCACTGAGCGGCCTGGACTGCGTGGCCATACTCGTGACCAACAATTCCGCCGGTAGTAACCATTGAATCATTAGCAGCGCCTTCGCCACCTTGACCAAAAGTTAAAATCGCATTATCTGAATTCTGAATTGCAGAAGAATCTGCGCCACGACAATTTGTTGGCTTACCGGAGAATTTTCCTGGTGCGGTTGACTTCTGACAATTGCCTGCGATCCGCTGTATTTCTCCCTTGATGTCTCCTGCACTTGCTTTGGCTGCCTTACCGGTTATAGCCCAATCCTTCTCAGCCCATGGCTCGTCCTGTGCGTTATACATCAACAAATAAAAGTTTTTGACCTGTGAAAATCCAGCCCAAAGTTTTTCGCTGCGCGTTAAAATTGCTTGCACTCGCGGCATCCCACCTACAACATCTAGCTTGGTGTTTGGACCCTGGTGAACAACATTGTTTACTTTAGGAGCGGTCTTGTTTGCCGCAATAACATCCTGCACATTTTGCCAAGCTGTCTGCGGAATATCTGAAACATGGCTTAAGACGTTTGCAAAAGTGATGGTTCCGGTTTGTGCCACCGGCAGAGTGATTGGAATTGGTGCCTTAACTGTTTTGCCGGCATTTGCATTTCCGGTAGCTAATCCAGTGAGAAGTCCGACGCTAAGTACCAAGGCCATCAATTTTTTCATCTCGGAAGTATGTCAGAACGTGGATGAATACCTTTGAAACTTCAGCAACTTAATCGTGAATTCTGGTGCGCCTGAAGGGATTCGAACCCCTAACCTTCTGATCCGTAGTCAGATGCTCTATCCGTTGAGCTACAGGCGCCGGTCGTGCTGGTGAAGCCTACCCGTTTTTCTATGTGGTTATAAAACCCCTAATTTCACTAATTCTGCGTGATTGGCCACTTTCTTGCGAGGTTTTCCAAGCGGCGCTCCCGCGGCAACTTCAGCAGCGTTGATGCGCTCCCAAGCAGATTGGTCGATGACTACTTTGCCTGCGAGTAATTCAGTGATGTCCCCGGCAGACTTTGGTTCTGCTGGCAATTGGCTGATGAGTAAATCAATGACATCACTTGCATCACTCTTATTTGTGCCGATAACTCCTGATGGCCCGCGCTTTGCCCAACCGACAACATAGAGATTGGTATTAGCAACTGCGCCATTCTCATTACGCACTCGACCTGCCTCGTATGGAATTCCCTCGATTGGCTCTGCTTCATAACCAATTGCCGAAATAACTAAGCCGGTTTTTACAGTGCTTCTTTCACCATTTGCAGTGACTTTATCGTTAGAAACTTTATTGTGAGCAAAAGTAACGCTCTCTACTCTCTCTTGACCAGTTATCTCTTCTGGGGCAAGGAGAAAGCGAAACTCTAAAGTGCGCTCACTTGAATTGCGCCCATTTTCGGCAACATGAAGCATCGCATCGAGATTGCTTGCAACATGCTTTTCTGCATTTTCACCAACACGAGTGATGGCTTGGTGAATTTCATGAGCATCAATAATCACGTTTGTATGTTCGAGTTTGGCTAGTTCTCGTAACTCTGGTGCAGTGAATGCAGCATGTTCGGGGCCGCGGCGTGCACAGAGAATAACGTGGCGAATCTTTGATTGGTGAAATGTACCCAAGGCGTGATCCGCAGTATCGGTGGGATCAAGTTCAATAGGATTAAGTGCCAGCATTCGCGCAACATCCATTGCAACATTTCCTGCACCAATTACTACTGCGGTATCTGTATTGAGATCAATTTGATGACCGGCGAAATCTGGATGAGCGTTGTACCAAGGTACAAATTCTGCGGAAGAATGAGAACCTACTAAATGCTCACCCGGGATTCCCAGCTTTTTACCGATGGATGAACCAGTTGCAATAATTACCGCGTCATAACGCGCCCTTAGATCATCTGTAGATAAGTCTTTACCTAACTCAACATTGCCAAATAGGCGAAATCCCTCGCTCTTGGCAATCTTTTCAAAGACTTTTGAAACGCTCTTTATTTTGGGGTGGTCTGGTGCAACACCACTGCGCACCAAACCCCATGGAGTAGGAAGGCGTTCAAACATGTCTATCGCAAAGGTGCGCTCATCTGATGCCGAATTTTGAAGCGCTTGTGCAGCAAAGTACCCAGCCGGTCCGGCACCGACTATTGCAATGGAGTATCTCTTCTGCGCCATAAGAGAAGTTTACTAGGTAAAGTTGCCGCACTATGGGTATGAGAGATCTCTTTCACCGAGGCAAAGATTCAACACCAGAATATGTTGGCTATTCCAACAATATTCGTGCCGGAATCCGAGCAAATAATTTCGTAATTTCGCTTTCGACATGTGCCGATGAGGTTGCAGTAAGAATCAGTCGCACAGACACACTCTTTACAGTGATTGAGTACAGCAGTGAGATCGCAGATGCGCTGGCATCTATTGTCAGCCATCCCAATACCGCTAGTGCCTTTCTTTTGAGTTATGGCTGTGAGTTGAAATCTTCACGTGAGTTCGCCGTCGAACTACGAGGACTCAATCCCAACATTGAATTCTTGGAGTTAGAGAATGGAAATCTCTCAGAATTTGCAATGACTATGGGTCCTGCGGTTATGCAGGAGCTTAAATTTCAAGCAAGTCCTGGGCTTGAAAATATTGAATCGCCATTAATTGCGGTAATTGCGCCACAGAGCGATGAGAAGATCGCAGCAGTTCTACAGGTATTGCGCGACGCCAAAATTGAAGTCCGTGAAATTTTCGCCTCTACTAATCAGAGAACAGCACTGGTCGACGCTGCGAAATTCGGCGCCCTCGCAATCGTGAATTTCACCGATGGAAATGACTATCCATCAGGAACCTACATTTCACCGGTCATTAATGTCGCAAGCAACTCCGATTTTCACCAAAGTATTGCAGCGGACTTTGATTTAGGAGTTGGAGCCACACCAGATGAAATTCTGCTGCGTGTTCAAGAGACTATAGGGCGATCTCCAACAGCAAGTGAAGTTGCGCGATCTTTTGAACCCTTTGGAGCATTGCTTGATTCATCAGAGAAGCTTCAGGTTCTCAATGCAGTACTAAGCAACTTTGCTCGAGATCTAGCCCAAAATTTCTCCACTATTGATGCAAAGATTGCAATCGCTACCGGTTCTGAGATTAATGAAATAGCGCAGTGCGCAAGTGACGGCTATGAAATCTTTGCAGTTACAGATCATGGTTCATTATTTGGATTAGCCGAAGCGCTCACTAAGAGATTGCAGTAAAAAGAGAACTCCCCGAGCAACCAGTGGCTGCCCGGGGAGTTATTACCCTCGGTAAATTACTTGCTGAGCAGTGCCTTAGAAGCTGCAGTACATACACGACCAAGTTCATCGTAGATGTTACGTGCTGCTTTTTCAGCGGTCTGTGATCCAGTAAGTGCCTTCTGGAATTCTGGAAGGCAGGTATTGGATACCCAGTTGGTGTAGCCAGGGAATGTGTATTCAGTGTCATAAACACCGATTGCCTTAAGTGCAACTTTGTACTGTGGTGTTGCACCTACATAAGCATCTTCAGATGCTGATGCAGCTGTTGGGAAGTAGCCAGTCTCTTTCAAGAAAGTTACTTGAGCTGGAGCCTCACCCATGTAAGAGATCCATTCGAAACCAGCATCTGGGTTCTTTGTCGATGCAAAGATGCCGTGTGCAAGTGGTGAGGTGAAGCCTGTGCTTGCACCTGCTCCTGCTGGCATTGCTGCTGTTTCAACTTGAGTGCCGTACTTAAAGTAACCAGCTACTTGTACGAAGCTTCCAGTGTGGTGCATAACCATCGCTGCTTTTCCAGTTTGGAAGTTAGCCATGATTTGGGCGAAACCATCGGATGTAACAGTTGGGACAACAGCCTTATCTTTAACTGAGAGGTTAACCCAGAAAGAGACTGCATCGCGAACTGTTTCGAACTTCACTTGACGCAGCAAAGTACGTGGGTTGATGAATGGACCATTCCATGCGTGAATCATCTTTGGAATGAAGCCACCACCACCGGAGCCACCGCGCATTGCAAAGCCATACTGGTTCTTGCTTGGGTTAGTCAGAGCAATTGCAGTTTGGCGGAACTCTTCAAGTGTGGCAGGAGGCTTTGTAATGCCAGCTGCATCAAAGAGATCCTTGCGGTAGTACATCCAGTCAATAAATGTGAACCATGGGACACCGTATGACTTACCGCGCTCTGTAAATGCACCAATAGTGGTCGATACGCCATCTTTCGCTGGCCAATTCTTAACCTGAGCAGTGATGTCCTTAAGGCCACCAATCTTTCTCATGTCTTTGAAGCGTGCTGCAGTCACCATGAGAGTATCTGGACCAGACTTTGCAGCTGTTGCAGCAATGTACTTAGTCATCCAGTCATCATTAGTAACTGTTGTGATGTCGAGTGTGATTGCAGGAGACTTCACTTTGAAAGCATCTACAACTTTGGCAAATCCTGCGCGCTCACCATCAGATGTGTAGTGATGCCAGAAAGAGATCTTGCCTGAACCCTTTGGGTTCGTCTTTGCAGCTGCGGCACTTGCGGATGCTGTTCCCGCAACTCCTGCTGCAGAAGTCATCGCGCCGAGCTTTAGAAAAGTTCTACGCGAAAGACTTGAAATCAAATTTTGCATTTTCTCACCATTCCTACTGGCTCTTCGAGGGTGAAGATTCAGTAGTGAAAGGGTAGGTGGGGAACTCCCCTAGGTCAACGAAAAAGGGGGTAAAACTATAGGATTTCTACTCTTTTAGGCTGCCCGCGGTGATACCCGCGACCATTTTGCGCCCTACTAGGGCAAAGCCGATAACCACTGGCAGAAGGCTCATAATCGCTGTGGCGGTTAGCAGCTGCCACGGCAATTGGAATTCGCCGATCATTTCACGCAAACCAACGGGCCAAGTACGAGACTTGTTTGATGAAGTCAACATGATTGCAAAGAGAACATCGTTCCATGCGGTAATTGCAGTGAGCGTTCCTGTTGCGGCAAGACCTGGCAAGACAAGAGGTAAGGAAATACGCCACATAGCACCAAGGCGCGAGCAGCCATCAACTCTTGCTGCATTCTCTAGATCAGGAGGCAATGAATCAAAGAATCCCTTCATGAGCCAGATCGTTGCCGGCAATGTGAAAGTTGTATAAGCAAAGGTGAGACCAAAATAAGTATCTAGCAAATGGAACTTGTACATCATGATGTAAATAGGTACGAGAAGTAAAACACCTGGGATCAACCGAATAACTAAGTAGGAGAGCAATACTCCTTGACGCCCTTTAAATTTTGCACGCGATAAGGCGTAGCCAGCTGCAGTTCCAAGTACCAAACTCAGAAGCACAGTCATGCTACTTACGATGAGGCTGTTACGAATGAGAACTGGGAAATTAGTATCACGCCAAATATGTGTGTATGCCAAGAAACTAAGGTTTTTAGTAGTGAGCATCGTTGGGTAACGAGTAATGGAGACTTCCTCACGAAGGGAAACATAGAAAGTCCAAAATAATGGCAAGATTGCAAAGAGAACTAAGCCAGTAATGCCGACATTGGCCATGTAGTAAGAGAACTTCTTTCGTACCTTTTTAGGCTTCATGATCAATCCTCCTTACCAAACTTGGCAAAACGAATGTAGACCATTGCAAAACCTGCAATTGCAGCGAGGACTAATACCGAAATAGCTGAGGCATAACCAAAGTCATAACCTTGGAATGCTTGGCGGAAGGCATACAACGGAAGAACCAAGGTGCTATCTCCTGGTCCACCATTTGTTAGTAGCAACATCAAGGTTGGCGAATTAATAAGGTGAATTACACCTAATAGACCAGAGACAATAAGAACCGGCTTAATCAGTGGAAGAACTACATATCTAAAGTGTTGAAAAGCACTTGCGCCATCTACCGATGTTGATTCACGCATGTCTTTTGGAATACCTTGAATGCCAGCAAGAATAAAGAGCATAAAGAATGGATAGGACGCCCAGAGATCTACGAAGAGCGCACCGAAAATTGCCAGGTGCGGATTGCCCCAAATTCCAACTTCGCCAAATGAAATCCCTACATCTTTAAGTAACTGGATAATAATTCCAGCATTTGTATCGAGCATAAAGCGCCACATGTATGCAGTTACTACTGGTGGCGTAAACCATGGCAGAACAACAAGCACACGAATCAAGCCGATGTATTTGCGCTCTTTGCTCAGGAGCATTGCTGCACCTAAACCCAGAAGCATCTGTGATGTGAGGCCGAATGCAGCAAAAACAAAGGTGTTCTGTAGCGCTGTAATAAATGTGGGATCAGCGAATAAATTCTTAAAGTTCTCAAAGCCGTTGAGGGTTGAGTCCGGACCTTCTAATAATTTTGTCCGAGTGAAAGCTAAGAAAACACCACGGTATAAGGGATAGAAAATGAAAAGCGCGATCATTAACAAGCTTGGAATGAGAAGGAACCAAGCAAAGAATCTTCCTTCTAGACCCCGAGCGATAAACGCTAGAGGGCCACGAGTGATGCGTCGCTTGGCCACCTGAGAAGATTAGGTGCGACCAGCCCCAGCGTCAAGCATTCCTATAGGCTTTTTAAATGCACTATTGATTCAAATACTCCCAGGTAAGGCTAAATCTGGGCTAGCTGCTCCAAAATTAATTCAAGAATCATCTGCCGTGGATCAATTAACTCGAAGTGCCCGACGTTCTCTAATTCAATTAACTTGATGCTTGGACTAGCAGCTTTTGCTACGTAATCTCTTGAAAAAGCTACTGGTACTCGAATATCCAGAACTCCGTGTATGAGCGTT
>WLQV01000056.1 GCA_009697555.1 Actinomycetota bacterium
AGTGCGCATTGCATCCAAACGCGCTTCAAGTGAGTGGCGATCGCGCTCTGCTGCACGTTCGCTATCGATCAAAGTTTGTAGCTCTTCTTGTACTTGGTTTAGCTCACGTTGCGCAGTTGTAAAGGCTGCATCAAGACCGAGTTCGCCGCTTCCTGCACTTGTGATTTCCAATTCCAAAGTTGAGTATTCACGCTGTGCAATGTCGACGCGGTTTTGAACTTCATCGCGGGTACGAGTGAGACGGGTAATTTCTTCGGCAATCGCTTCGATACGTGCCGCAAGAGATTTAATGTGACCCTCTTGGCGCGCAGTGCCCTCGCGTTGATCTGCAAGAGTGCGAAGCGCGGCCGCAATGCGATCTTCTTCTGATTTAAGTTGGTGTTCTAAATTTGTTAATTGAGTACTTGCACTCTGAAGTGAGGTGCGTGAACTTTCTACGGCGGCGCGAAGTTGGCTCTCTTCTTGACGAAGTAAGGCCGCCTCTTTATCGAGCGTTTCTGGATCGCGTCCAGCAGTGCGCGCCTCTTCTGCCTCTTCAGCTAAAAAGCGCGAGCGCTCTTGTGCAAGTGATTGGGTTCCGCGGAATCGCTCACGCAGACCAGTGAGGTTGTAATAAGTCTCTTGTGCACCAGCCAAAAGTGGTCCTTCAATTGCAGCTTCGTTATCAAGAGCTGCTTCGCGAGCGCGAGCTGCTTCCAACTCTGCATCGACTTCATTGCGACGAGTGCGCAGAACGGTTTCATCGGCAACTTCAGCATCAAGTGTGCGAGAAAGGGCGATGAGGTCATCTGCCAAAAGACGCAGCTTCGCATCGCGCAGATCTGCTTGAATCGTGGCAGCCTTCTTTGCAACTTCGGCTTGCTTACCTAATGGGCGAAGTTGGCGGCGAAGTTCCACGGTGAGATCTTGTACGCGCGCCATGTTGGCCTGCATCGAATCGAGTTTGCGCAGCGCCTTCTCTTTGCGCTTGCGGTGCTTGAGCACACCAGCTGCTTCTTCAATAAAGCCGCGTCGCTCTTCTGGTGTTGCCATCAAAATTGCATCGAGTTGGCCCTGGCCAACGATGACGTGCATTTCGCGACCGATACCGCTATCGCTGAGTAACTCTTGGATATCAAGAAGTCGAGTTGCTTCACCATTAATTTGATATTCACTCTGACCATTGCGGAAGAGAATGCGGGAGATGGTTACCTCGGTGTAATCAATCGGAAGTGCGCCATCAGTGTTATCGATTGTGAGTGCAACTTCTGCTCGACCAAGAGGTGCACGACCACTTGTTCCGGCGAAGATGACATCTTCCATCTTTCCGCCGCGAAGTGATTTTGCGCCTTGCTCACCCATAACCCAGGTGAGTGCATCGACGACGTTACTTTTTCCAGAACCGTTAGGGCCGACGACGCAGGTAATGCCAGGCTCAAGGCGGAGCGTCGTCGATGAGGCGAAGGACTTGAAGCCCTTTAGCGTGATGCTCTTGAGATACACGCGGTAAACCTACCTCGCTTGGCAGGTGGGGCAGAAATGCGACGAGCGATTGGCAAAGATAATTCTGCGAATTTCCCGCCCACATCTGGGGCAAGGCTCACCTTCTTGACCGTAGACCGCCAGTGATCGCTCAAAATAGCCGCTCTCCCCATTCACATTGATATAGAGATCATCAAATGAGGTGCCGCCAACTTCCAGGGCCTGCGCCATAACCTGACGGGCCTTATCGATCACTCGACCAATCTGCGCATTACTCAACTCTTCGCAATAACTTTCTGGGTGAATTTTTGCGCGCCAGAGTGATTCATCGGCATAGATATTTCCCACACCGCTCATGATCGATTGATCAAGAAGTGCTTTCTTAATCTGGGTTTTACGAGAAGCTATTTTGGCAATTATCGCTTTGCGATTGAACTCTTGATCAAAGGGATCGCGTGCGATGTGCTGAACTAAAGTGGGAATCCCATCCTGCAATTGATCTACTGCTAACCAACCAAAGGTGCGCTGATCAATGAATTGCATTTGGCGCGCACTTCGCCCCCAACTACCCAACATGAAACTTGCGCGTAAATGACGGACTTCGCCAGTTGCAATTGGCTGAATCAGGAATTGGCCGCTCATCCCCAAGTGTGCAACTAGGGTCTCGGGGCGATTGAGGAGAAACCAGAGGAACTTGCCTCTGCGCTCAACTGACTTAACCCGTGCACCTTCTAATACCTCTAAGGGCGCAATCGAATGTGGATTGAGGACTCGGGGATGCAGCGCTCTGACTTGCGAGAACTTCTTACCTACTACCCAACGCTCTAAACCTCGTCGAACTGTTTCAACTTCAGGAAGTTCCGGCATCCGTAACTTCTCTTTGCAAAATTGCATAAGCGGTACGAGCTGCTGCTTGTTCTGCTTCGCGTTTGCTCTTTCCACTGCCATCGGCGATAGCGACATCGCCAACCATGGCAATTGCGGTGAAATCTTTATCGTGATCTGGGCCAGATTCGCTCACTAAATATTCTGGAACTCCCCGACCAATCGATGCTAGTAATTCTTGTAGCGCAGTCTTGCCATCTAGACCAGAGCCTTGCGCCATAGCGCTCTCAATTGTGGTTTCAATTAATCGCACCACAGCTTCGGCGCAGCCAGTAAATCCGACTTCCAAATAGATCGCACCAATAAGTGCTTCGAGTGCATCGGCAAGGAGTGAATTCTTATCTCGGCCGCCAGTGGTTTCTTCACCTTTACCAAGTCGCATGTATTGGCCAAGTTCGAGAGTGCGTGCAATGTCGGCAAGCGCGCGCATGTTAACGATGCCAGAGCGAAGTGGAGATAAACGAGATTCATCTAAATCTGGATAGCGGCGATACAACTCTTCAGTGACAACTAAACCAAGAACAGAGTCGCCTAAAAATTCCAAGCGTTCATTTGTTTCGGTTGCTCCCGACTCATATGCATGGGAGCGGTGAGTGAGCGCCAACTCAAGCAGCGCTGGAGTTACTTCAACGCCTAAGCGCTTGGTTAGCGCGGAGAACAGATCAGACCTCGATTACCTGACGGTTATTGTAAGTTCCACAAGTTGGGCAAGCAGTGTGTTGCAATTTTGGTTGCTGACATTGTGGGCAATTAGCCAGAGCCGCAGCAGTTGTTTTCCATGTACTACGACGTGAGCGAGTCTTTGAACGCGACATCTTTCGCTTTGGTACTGGCACTTTACATCCCTGCTTTCACTTCACTTGATCAGATCCAAGACTGGAACTAGAGGGTAAGTATCGCCCATGATCGCGAAATTTAGAAATCGAGCCCAGAAAGTCCAGCCCACCGCGCATCGATGACCTCATGCGCGTGGTCATCGGGCAGGTCAACCCACTTCTGACCGCAGATCTGGCAGAGCCCCTCACACTCCTCATCACAGAGTGGATTGATTGGAAGATCGAGAATGAGGCAGTCACGAATCGGGGCTTCTAAATTAATCTCATCGCCCTCCATCATTAACTCTTCATCTTCGTCTACATCTTCCTCTTCTTCGCGGGCCCGCTTGCGTTCGGCTTTGGTGTGAGCTTTCCCAGATTCGTAGCGATACAACTCAATGAAATTTCGATCAAGTTCTAGCTCTATTGGATCAAGGCAGCGGGTGCAGACTCCCTTTGCAGTTGCTTCGACTGCAGCGGTAACTAATACGCCCTCTTTCACTGATTCGATCTTGAGATCAACAAAGATTCGATCACCGACAGGAACGGCAATAACATCAATTCCGATAGCCTCGGTGAGATCAAAGGGCAATTCATATTCTTTCATTTCGCCAGCACGGCGCGGTAATTCAAAGGTATTAAAGTAGAAGATGCTCTTCATTAATCATTGTCGGCAAGTTGAGAGAGCACATCTTTATCGCCGGCTCCAGCTAGTCGATCGCGACCGCGAGCAACTGCATCCATGGTTTTATTGAGAATAACTTCCAGTGTGGCAAGACGTGAATCGATGTAACTATCTACCTCATCGCGTTCGGCTTCAGATTGCTCGCGGGCTTCAGCAAGGACCCGCTTTGACTCTTCTCTGGCCTCTTTCACAATTGCAGTCTGTTCAACCATTCGAGCAACTTCTTCGCGAGCAAGTGCAATGAGTTGTTCGGAGCTGCTTCGCCCCTCTTCGACAATATCTTCGCGATGGCGAAGCAACTTCTGAGCCTCACTGAAATCATCAGGTAGTAATTCCCGAGCCTCTTGCAAGAGCTCAAGAATTTCATTCTTATGGACAACAACAGATGCAGAGAGCGGAACTTTCTTCGCTTCTTCAATCATCATGATTGCTGCATCTAAACGATCAATGGAATCCATGAGTTACTTCCCTTCTGCTCTTAATTTCAATGCCGCGTGAACTGCAGGTGGAACCATAGTGGAAACATCTCCGCCGTAATGGGCTAATTCCTTCACTAGCGACGATGAGAGAAAAGAGTGCGCAGGCGCTGTGGCCATAAACATCGTCTCTACGCCAGTTGCTTGGAGATTGACTTGAGCCATCTGCAATTCATAATCAAAATCGGTGACCGCGCGCAAGCCTTTGACGATCGTTGTGATGTCATTGGCTTTGCAGAAATCCACCAAAAGACCATGCCATGAAGTGACTACAACATTAGAAAATTTCTTTGTTGTCTCTTCAATCATGGCGATGCGCTCGGCCACAGTGAACATGCTTGCCTTAGTGCGATTTTCTAATACTGAGACGACCACCTGATCGAAGTGGGTACTGGCGCGCGCAATGATGTCGAGGTGCCCAAAAGTGATGGGATCAAATGAGCCCGGACAGACTGCGCGATTCATATATCAAACGCTAGCAGGGGTGCCGTAATAAATCACAGCCTGCCCATAATTACGCTCACGCATCGCGCTGAAACCAGTGGGCCAGCGAAATTTATCTGACTTAGCATCGCGCTCAACTGCGATGACACAACTGCTAGAAATAAGACCGCGCAAGAGTGCTTTCTCAAGTAGCGCTGCAATCTCAGTAGCAGGCAGCTCATATGGTGGATCGATAAAGATCACATCATAAGAAATTGGGGAAGCGCTATCGATAAAACTTTCAACGGACATCGAGTGGAGCGCAAACTTTCCAGCAGGGCCGGCCGAATTCACAAGTTCAGCATTCTTGGTAATGGTTTTGCTCGCACTCGCATCTTGCTCAACTGCAGCAACTATTGATGCACCGCGCGATAGCGCTTCTAATCCGATTGCACCAGAACCAGCGAAGAGATCGAGAACTGATAATCCAACAAAGTCACCAAATTCAGAGAGGAGTGAGGAGAAGAGTCCTTCACGTGCTCGATCTGATGTGGGCCGAGTTGGTCCGGCCACGCTAGAGAGTGAGCGACCTTTAGCAACGCCTGAAATTATTCGCATTGCTCACCCCTTGTCGATGTACTCCGCCGCATCATCTGATTTGAGTAATTCTAGTTGATGCGCCAGTGCTGGAAATTTCACTAGCGTTGCATCTTCTGTAATGAGCGTCTGCGCATCGTTTCGAGCTAAAACAATGAGATCTTCATCGCGTAAGACTCGAAGCAAGCGCAGATGTGAGCGTGTTCCTGATTGCGATGTACCGAGAACATCGCCTTCGCGCCGTTGTTCTAAATCGATTCGAGATAACTCAAAGCCATCTTGTGTTGCAGCTACTGCGCTAAGTCGCTCTCGTGCTGGACTTTCTGGCTCAGCACTTGTCACCAAGAGACATAAGCCAGGAGAAGTGCCACGTCCTACACGACCACGCAATTGGTGTAACTGCGAGACGCCAAATCGCTCGGCATCCATAATCACCATCACCGTTGCATTAGGTACATCGACACCTACTTCAATCACTGTGGTTGAGATCAGCACATCAATTTCACCTGCCGAAAATGCTTGCATCGTGCTCTCTTTAACTTCAGCGCTCTGCTTTCCATGGAGCGGTGCAACACGCAGACCTTTGAGCGCACCAGTTGCAAGTTTTGGCGCTAATTCTTCAACTGCCGCCATGCTCTGAGTCTCAGTACCGAAGAGATAATCTAAATCTGCATCTTCACTCTCTTGTGCAGTAATACGCGGTGCAACAACATAAGCCTGATGTCCTTGTGTTACCTCTTCGCGAATCCGCTCCCATGCCCGATCGAGAAAGTTGGGCTTCTCCAAAACTGCAACAACATGGCTCGTAATTGGTTGGCGACCAAGTGGCAATTCACGCAGTGTGGAAACATCTAAATCACCGAAGACGGTCATCGCGACAGTTCGTGGAATTGGTGTTGCAGTCATTACCAATAAGTGCGGTGGTGTATCGGCCTTGCTCTTGAGTGCATCGCGTTGTTCAACACCAAAGCGATGTTGCTCATCAACAACAACTAAACCTAACTCTTTAAATTGCACCGTCTCACCTAAGAGGGCATGTGTACCAATGACGATTCCTGCCTCACCAGTTGCGGCAAGTGCAAGTGCCGCCTTTCGCGAAGCTGCGTTCTGAGATCCAGTAATGAGTGTTACTTGAGTTGCATCATCACTTCCGCCGAGCATGCCACCTTCACTCAATGGCCCAAGTAAGCGTTGCAGAGTACGAAAATGTTGCTGGGCAAGAACTTCAGTTGGTGCAAGCAGCGCCGCCTGTCCCCCGCTATCAATAACCGCCAACATTGCGCGCAGTGCAACAACGGTTTTACCTGAGCCAACTTCACCTTGAAGTAAGCGATGCATCGGGTGTGATGCTGCAAGATCTGCCTCAATTTCTGCCGCAACTTCACGCTGACCTGGTGTGAGTTGGAATGGAAGTGACTTATCGAATTTCTCCAATAAACCACCGGCTCGCACTGGGCGTGAAGTTGCATGTAATTTACGAATTTCAGCTTTGCGTTCGGCTAGAAGTAATTGCAAGAGAAATGCTTCATCAAAGGTCAGGCGAGCGCGAGCAAGTTCAGATGCATCAAGATCTTGCGGTTTATGCAATGTAACAAGCGCATCGCGCAGCGTGGGATATCCATGCCGCTCTCGAATCTCATCAGGAAGAAAATCAGAGAGATCACCCAGCGCTGCGATTGCCAGATTCATACATTGCATAATTTTCCATGAAGGTAATTTCGCACTCGCTGGATAAACTGGAAGGTACTTGCCAGCAAATTCACTCACCGCTGAATCAACATCACTGCCATCAGGAACTAATTGGTAATCGGGATGAGCTAATTGGCGCTTTCCATTAAACAGGCCAACTTTTCCGGCAAAGAGTGCCTGCCTGCCTATCTGCAACTCTCGCTCTCGCCAAGGTTGATTAAAGAAGGTAAGC
>WLQV01000057.1 GCA_009697555.1 Actinomycetota bacterium
AAAGATTTACGAAGACTATTACTCTGCTTTGTAATTCGTTCTGCAATAAATCGCAGGCCATCGCCGCCATGCCACATCGCATAGAAGGCGCTAATGACTGCAAGCAAAACTTGTGCGGTGCAGATGTTGCTCGTTGCCTTCTCGCGACGAATATGCTGTTCACGAGTTTGTAGCGCCAATCGAAATGCTGGATTGCCCGCTGCATCAACGCTCTGTCCAACTAAGCGACCTGGTAATGAACGCTCCAGCCCTTCGCGCACTGCCATGAAGCCGGCATGTGGTCCACCAAATCCCATCGGAACGCCGAAGCGCTGCGCCGAACCAACTGCTACATCTGCGCCCCACTCCCCTGGTGCTTGGAGCAATGTAAGTGCCAACAAATCTGTTGCAGCAATAACAATCGCCCCACGTTCGTGTGCGTTTTTTGTCAGTGCACTGTGATCGAGAATCTCGCCATAAGTATTTGGATATTGCACTAGCACGCCAAATAGATCGCCTTCAGGGAAGCCCTGACTTGGATCAAATGTTTTAACTGCAATTTTCAAAGGCTTGGCGCGCGTTTCAATGACGGCAAGGGTTTGCGGATGAACGGCATGATCAATCAGGAAATGCGCATCATCGGACACTGTCGATACTCGCCTAGCTAGCGTCATTGCCTCTGCCGCAGCAGTTCCTTCATCCAGCATCGAGGCATTTGCAGTTTGGAGGGCAGTTAAATCGCAGACTGCAGTTTGAAATGCAAAGAGTGCTTCTAAGCGACCTTGGGAAATTTCAGGTTGATACGGGGTGTACGCGGTATACCAAGCCGGATTCTCCAAAACGTTACGCAGTACAACTGGCGGTGTAATCGTTCCGTAATAGCCGCCACCGATAAAGGAAGTTACGACCTCATTCTCATCTGCAATTGCACGAAGCTGCGCAATAACATCGCTCTCAGTCATTGCGCTCGGCAACAAATCTGCCAAACGCTCCTGCATCCGAATATTTTCCGGTACTACTGCGCCAATGAAATCGCCGAGCGATGAATAGCCAAGGGCGGCCAACATGAAATCTTCGTGGGCATGCGATGGGCCGATGTGGCGACGCTCAAATGCGTCGTAATCGATTGCCATCACTGCCCCCAATAAATACTTAGGAATGCAGGATAAGAGAAGTTAGGCGAGTTTGCGCTTTCGACGTTCTGCCAATTCATCGTTATCTTCGCCACCAACTGCTGAACCCTCAACCTCGCCTTGAAGGACAGCGAGTGAGCCCTCTACTTCGCTCCAGACCTTGCCAACTGCAATTCCAAATACACCTTGTCCGCCTTGGAGTAAGTCAATAATTTCATCAGGGCTTGTGCATTCATAAATCGATGCACCATCACTCATCAAAGTAATTGATTCGAGCTCTGCGACTCCGCGATCGCGCAGGTAATTGACTGCGGTGCGAATGTTTTGAAGTGAGACACCAGCATCAAGGAGGCGCTTTACGATCTTGAGAACCAAGATGTCGCGGAAACCATAGAGGCGTTGCGAACCAGAACCTGATGCTTCGCGCACAGTTGGTTCAACTAAACCGGTACGTGCCCAATAATCTAATTGGCGATAGGAAATTCCTGCTGCGGTACATGCAGTTGCGCCGCGATAGCCAATCTCAGACATGGGGAACTCTTCTCTAGCTGGGGAAGGCTTAAGGGTAGAACGGCGATTCCCCGCTTACAAGAACCGACACGATCAAACCCTCTACTACAGGTTTAGTCTTATCCTGCGAAATCCTCTGGATTGATCTCGTCGAGGAAGGCCCTAAAGCGTTCGACTTCCTCATCCCCTTCGCCCTTGCTCTCCGGGATCTCAATGCCCACCTCTTCGACCAATTCGACACTGGCCAGAATGTTGGAGTGAGTGCGAAGTGCCAACGCGATGGCATCGGAGGGCCTGGCTGAGATAGCAATCTTGCCGCCAGATTCGGTTCGCAGATTTATCGTGGCATAAAAAACGCCATCCATCAAAGATGAGATCTCAACCGATACAACAGTGGCATCTAGCTTCTCAATAATTTCGCGCATGAGATCGTGACTCATTGGCCGAGGAGGCGTCACGCCCTGTTGAGCAAATGCAATTGCAGTCGCCTCTACTGCCCCAATCCAAATCGGCAGGAAACGAGAGCCTTCCATCTCTTTGAGTAACAAGATTGGTTGGTTAGAGGGCATCTCAACTCTGACACCGACAACTTCCATAGCGAGCATCGTGGCGCCGGTATTACTTGAGTCGCTGTAAGCCACCGCGAATAAGTGCGGCATGTAGTCGCACCGAAAGACTCGCAATTTCGCGTTGTACTTCTTCGGCGCGCGCCTTCGCTTCCGGACTCTTCTGGCGAACCAACGGTGTGATTACCTGTTCGATCAGACCAACTTCGCGATCTGCCGCAGATTTGAATGAGCGAAGGTGGCGAGCTTCAATTCCAAAGGCTGCCATTTCAACAACGCAACGTGCCACAGCTAGTGCATCGCCGTCGTAGTGGCGACCCTTGAGAGTGATGAGGCCGTGCGATTCCAATTCAACTAATTGTGCCTCTTTTAATTGGCTGCTCTTGAGCAACTCTTCACGCGATAGGCGAAGATCATTGCTAGGAGCAAAATTTCCAGCTGCAATTTCGCCATCAACTGTGGCAAGGCGTGGCACAGAGACTGAACCACCATTGACCGCTGGCTCTAAACCGCGATCCATTGCATCGAGATTATCCTTAATAACTTTAAGTGGCAGATACTGATCGCGCTGTGCCAGTAATACATAGCGCAGACGCTCTAAATCAGTATTAGTGAATTTGCGGTAACCAGATGGCGTGCGCTGTGGATCAATCAGGCCCTCGGCTTCAAGGAAGCGAATCTTTGAGATTGTGACATCTGGAAAATCGCCACGCAATTTATTAAGAACTTCGCCGATGCTTAGATAGGCACGCGCTGGAACGCTCACTTGTCTCCCCTAATGAATAGAAATCTGAATTTGCCAATTTGTACTTCATCGCCACTGCTTAACTTGCTCTCCCGCTGCGAAACGTTATTGACATAAGTTCCGTTGAGGCTGCCTCTGTCACGAAGGAGAAATTCCGAAGAATTTCCACGGCGCGAGCGTTCAATCTGTGCGTGACGACGCGAAACAGTGATGTCGCTAAGAAAGATTTCGCTCTCTACGCCGCGACCAATGCTCGTGACATCCTCGCTGATCAATAAGCGCTGACCTTGGCCCGAGGCTGAGAGTGAAATTAATAGCGCGCGATCTTGGGGAAGTTCGCTTATTGCTAATCGATCAGAATCTGAGAGTTGAGCTAGAAGTTCACTGCGATCTTTCACGGTATTTCGTGGACCGAGGTGAATTGTTGAAGTGAGGTCACGTACTGGCTCTGACTTGCCCATCACTCCCCCTTAACTTCTACTTAAGGGTGACCCTATGCCAGCGCACGGGAGTGGTCAAGCGGTAAGTGCGATGTACTCCGCGGCCGAAAGTAGTGAATCGGGAGCGCTAGTCAGTGTGATTTTGGCAATCCAACCTGCGCCATAAGGATCGGAGTTAAGTAACTCTGGATTACTTACCAATGCGCTATTGACTTCAGTAACACTTCCAGTTACAGGTGAATAAATCTCGGAAACACTCTTCGTTGATTCCACTTCGCCACAAATTGCACCGGCTTGAACACTATCGCCGACTTTTGGCAATTGAACATAGACGATGTCACCGAGCGCGCTCTGGGCGAAATCGGTAATTCCCATCGTGATTACGTCACCGCTCTGCGAAAGCCACTCATGCTCTTTCGTGTACTGCAATGTTTCGGGAGCGTTGCTCATGGCGATAACTTACTGGCCAACATCGCTCTTGTCTAAGCCAAGTCTCTACGCGATCTGGCGTAGTTGAGCCTGAGCGGTACGGGCATATTGCAGACCGGTGAAGAGGTAGAGAGCAATCCCCCAGATTCCAAAGCTCCATCCGATGATGTAGCCGATTGTTCCGAGCCAATTATCAAAAGCACCAAGCAGAAGGAATGGGAAGGCATAAAGTAAATTGAAGGTCGCCGCCTTACCGATAAATGTCACAGTCATCGGTGGAAACTTCTTCCGGTTGAGTGCAAGTGTGTAAATCCCCAAAATAACATCGCGTGCAATGAGCAGAACGACGATCCAGATCGGAAGAAGTTCGCGCGATGTAAGAACTAGAAGCGTTGCCAAAATGTATAAGCGATCTACGGCAGGATCGAGTAATTCGCCAAGGCGTGAGTATTGATTGAGGATTCGCGCCAATTTTCCATCGAGATAATCGCTGATTCCACCAACTGTAAGGACGAAAACTGCCCATCCATCGTGGTGGCCCGATAGGCCGAGGACAATAAAGAGTGGAATGCCGAGGGCTCGCGCGAAGGAAATGAGGTTGGGAATTGTGACAACCCGATTACCGCTTAGTTGCTTCATGTCGGGGCGACAGGATTTGAACCTGCGACAACCAGACCCCCAGCCTGGTGCGCTACCAAGCTGCGCTACGCCCCGTGGTTACTATCTTAAGGATTGTTCTCTTTGACGCGAACTGCCACCATCACTGGCGTTCCCGGGAAACCAAATTCTTCGCGCAGGCGCCGTTCGATAAAGCGGCGGTAAGAAGGCTCTAGCCATCCATTGGTAAAGATCACGAACTTCGGCGGTGCAATTCCGGCTTGGGTGGCGTAGAAAATCTTTGGCTGCTTGCCACCGCGAACTGGCGGTGGTGTTGCACCGATCATTGTGCCAAGGAATGAATTGAGACGGCTGGTTGGAACTCGCTTCTCCCAACTTGAGATCGCAGTACGAAGTGCGGGAGCTAAACGATCGCGGTGCCAGCCAGTCTTTGCCGCGATGTTTACTCGCTGGGCCCATTCAATCTGATCCAGATGGCGATCGGTCTCTCTGGCCAACTGAGTTTGGCGATCTTCATCGACTAAATCCCACTTGTTCATGACGACAACGAGGGCTTTTCCCGCCTCTTCTACCATCGTGATGATGCGCAGATCCTGTTCGGAGATCGGGACCGAGGCATCGAGAACTACGACGGCAACTTCACATCGCTCGAGCGCCATCTGGGTGCGAAGTGTGGCGTAATAATCGGTACCGCTTTGTTGATTAGCGTGACGACGCAGACCTGCAGTATCAATGAAACGCCAAATCGAACCATCAATTTCAATCAGCTCATCGACTGGATCGCGTGTTGTTCCGGCGACATCATCAACTAACGAACGCTCTGACCCAGCTAAAACATTGAGCAGACTTGATTTACCCACATTGGGGCGACCGATGAGTGCAACTTTGCGATAACCATCATGAGTCTGCGCATGTCCAACTTCTGGCAAGGTAGAAACAATCTTGTCGAGTAGATCGCCACTTCCCCGGCCATGCAGCGCAGATACAAAGAATGGTTCGCCAAGTCCCAATTTCCATAATTCGTGCGCATCGGATTCTTCGCGATCGCCATCAACTTTATTTGCAACAAGAAGTGTGGGCTTCTTCGAACGACGCAGCACTTGAACTAATGAATCATCTTCATGCAGTGCGCCAATCTTTGCATCGACAACGAAACAGAGAACATCCGCCTCAGCGATCGCCATTTCTGCGCCAGCGGTAATTCCAATTGAGATGCCATCAGGTTTAGATTCCCAACCACCGGTATCCATCACCATGAAGCGGCGACCGCCCCATTCACATTCGTAATTGACCCGATCGCGAGTAACGCCAGGTGTATCTTCGACAATCGCTTCTCGTCTACCAATAAATCGATTTATTAACGTTGACTTACCCACGTTAGGGCGACCAAGAATTGCGACAACTGGTAGACCCAGAAGATTTCGTTCGCGCAGCAACTCCCAAATCCGCTCAACGGTCTCTTCCAAGTTCAATTCCGTTGAATCGATGTGAATTGCATCCTCTGCCATCGCAAGTGGTGAAGTCACGCGAGTTGAATCAATCAGGTCGCGCTTTTCTAGCGACTGCGCAACTTCTGCCGCATCGACACTTTCGGTGAGCTCCGCCTCGCGGCGTGTGGCGCGGGCATTGATATCCGCTGTTAAATAAACCTTAATCGAAGCATCGGGTGCAATCTTTGTCCCGATGTCGCGGCCTTCTACAACGATGCCATGTGTTGCGCCATCAATGTAGCGTCGCTGAATTGCAAAGAGATGGTTGCGAATTTCTGGGTAAGCACTAATCACGCTTACCGCACTCGAAATTTTTTCACTGCGGATCTCATCAGTGATCTCTTCACCGCCACAGAAAACTCGAGGCGTGCGTGGATCGGTAAGAAAAGTTATTGGATTTTCATCTAACGCTTTCAAGATTTCTTCCACTGTTGCAATCTTTTTGTCTTGGGCTAACCAAGTAACGCTGCGATATAACGCGCCGGTATCTAAATAATTCCAGCCAGCACGGATTGCAATCGCTTTAGATGTACTTGATTTTCCTGAACCACTCGGCCCGTCCATTGCTACGACGATGCTCATGAGATAAGAGTACCGACCTATTCGGAGGTGTTTTGCTCAAATGAATGCACATCCCAGCCTGCAGCTGATAAATGTGCCGATAATCTCGCCGCATCGGTAGGTGAAACAGCCAAAGTGATCAAACCAGTCTGCTGACCTGGTGAATGTTCGATTGAAAGATCTTCAATATTCACATCTGCAAGCGCACATTCATTAAATAGCGCACCGAGTTGTCCAGCCTTATCTGGAATCACAATCGGAATGTAGGAGTAATTGCGGGAAACACCGCCATGTTTACCTGGAATACGATTGCGTGCACTTCTTCCGCTTTCAATCAACGCTTCAATTGCAGCCGGATCGTTGATGTTCACTATCGCCTCATCTAATGAATTGCGTACCGCCTTCAGAAGCGGTGCAATTTCATCGGAGTTAGCAGAGATGATTTCGCGCCAGAGCTTCGGATCTGATCCTGCAATTCGGATTGTGTCCTTGATTCCCTGACCGGCAAGGTCGAGAATTTCCACCGGAACATCCTTCAACTGAGCGGCCAAAATCGAGGCGAGCACCTGCGGTAAATGGGATAGAAGAGCCAGTGCCCGGTCATGTTCATCCGGTGCCATCACCACTGCCCTAGCTCCGCAGATCGAGATCAATTCATTAACAGCAGCTAGGCGATCTGCCTCAAGAGTTGATCCATTGAGGACGATCCAGTTGCGACCTTGGAAGAGATCGGCGCGAGCAGATGCCGG
>WLQV01000058.1 GCA_009697555.1 Actinomycetota bacterium
GCGCAGTGCACCGACAAACGTGTTAATCAAGTCACTCCTGCACTCTTTAAGAAATATAAGAATGTCTCAGCATTTGCTGGTGCCAAGCAGAGTGAATTGGAATCCCTGATTCATTCTCTTGGCTTCTTTCGCATGAAAGCTAAGAGCATCAAAGGATTAGCAATAAAAATTCTGGAAGATTTTGATGGGGAGGTTCCGGGCAATCTTGAATCACTCATTACTCTTCCGGGAGTTGGGCGTAAAACTGCCAACGTTGTTTTAGGTCATGCCTTTGATATTCCAGGCATCACAGTTGATACCCACTTTGGACGTTTAAGTCGTCGCTTTGGTTGGAGCACTTCGCAGGATCCAGTAAAAGTTGAACATGAAGTAGGCGCGCTGATCCCTCAGAAAGAGTGGACCAATCTCTCGCAACGCATGATTTGGCATGGCCGGCGCATCTGTCACTCACGTAAACCTGCATGTGGTGCATGTCCACTGAGTAAAATCTGTCCATCAGTAGGAATTGGTGAAATGGATCCTGTTAAAGCACGTGCTCTCGTGAAAAGCGATGCCGATTTCCGATGAAGCGCCTTGCAATAATTGCGATCTCACTTCTTGCACTTACTAGTTGTGGCACCCCTGCGAAAGTATCTGGCTCAATAACGCCATGTAATTCCATAAATCACAGCGCTGCAGGCAGTGGAAAATTACTCGAGTGTGTAGGTGGCGGCGAAGGCATTCACTTAGGTGACTTACGCGGTCCGATGATTGTTAACGTTTGGGGTTCTTGGTGCACTAGTTGTAAAGATGAATTGCCTATTTTTCTCTCCTTTTATCCCAAGCTCACTGGAACTCCAATTCAATTAGTGGGAATTGATGTAGAGGAGACTAGCAAGAGCGATGGCCTTAACTTTATGAAGAAGGAGGGAATGCTCTGGCCGAGTCTGTTAGATCCTGATGGCCGCACACGTGGTGCATTTGGCATGGGAGTTCCGGTTACCTGGTTTATTGCTGCCGACGGCACGATTCTCTATAAAAAAATTGGCGTACTCAAAGATGAGACCGAGCTCAGAAATTTAGTGAAGAAATACTTTCAGCGAGAGATTCTATGATCATCGATTTTGTACTTGGCACCCTCCTGATATTTGGAGTTGTTAGAGGATTTAGTAGCGGCTTACTAAAAACCTTACTCACTACAATCTTCTATCTTTTAGGTGGGGTCGCTGGTTTTGGTATTGGCATTCACTACTTGGAAAACTCACCAACATCTGTGAAGAAAGTGGCGCTGCTATTTCTTGCAATTGTTGTGGGAGGCGTGATCGGTCAGTTATTTGGAAAAGCACTTGGCAAATTTATTCACGCCAAAATTCTCTGGGCACCCATTAAGTTTCTTGATTCACTTGCTGGTGGAGCGTTAGGAATTATTCAGAGCGGGCTACTCATCTATTTTCTTGCCGTTCTCCTACAAATTTCGCCGTGGACAAGTGGCCAGAAAGAATTAGCGAAATCCCAGATCTATCCCAAGATTGAAGCAAAAGTGCCTAGTGCTGTGAAGAATTTAACTACTAATCTTCATCTTTCCCGGTACTCAAGCCCTCTTTAATCAGCTTCATAACATTGGGATCTGCCAGTGTTGTGGAATCTCCGACTGCCCGATTTTCAGCGACATCTTTGAGCAAGCGGCGCATAATCTTTCCGCTACGAGTCTTAGGCAACTCAGCTACAACCATTATTTGGCGCGGTTTTGCGATCGGCCCAATCTCCTTCGAGACGTGATTGCGCAGCTGCTGAATTAATTCATCGCCGCCAACATTGGGAATACCACCGCGCAAAATAACGAAGGCAACAATTCCTTGACCAGTCATGGCATCTGCTGCGCCAACAACAGCGGCTTCAGCAACTGCTTCATGGGAAACAAGGGCTGATTCAACTTCAGTTGTAGAGATGCGGTGTCCAGAAACATTCATGACATCGTCGACTCGACCAAGTAACCAAATTGCACCATCGGTATCGAGCTTGGCACCATCGCCAGCAAAATATTTATTCTCAAAGCGCGACCAGTAAGTGCTCTTATAGCGCTCATCCTCGCCCCAAATACCGCGCAACATAGATGGCCATGGCTCATCGAGAATTAAGAATCCACCGTGACCATTACCAACTTCTTGCGCTTTATCGTCAACAACCTTTGCACTAATTCCAGGAAGTGGGCGCATTGCAGAACCAGGTTTAGTTGCAGTCACACCAGGAAGTGGTGAAATCATGATCGCGCCAGTTTCAGTCTGCCACCAGGTATCGACGATTGGGCAGCGATTACCACCAATAACATCGCGGTACCACATCCATGCTTCTGGATTAATTGGTTCGCCAACTGAACCTAGTAAGCGAAGCGATTTGAGGTTGTGCGCCTTAGGAAATTCATCGCCCCACTTCATCCAGGTGCGAATCAAAGTTGGCGCGGTGTACAAAATTGTTACGCCGTACTTTTCTACTAATTCAAAAATTCTTCCCTTATGAGGAGTATCTGGTGTTCCTTCATACATCACTTGAGTTGCACCATTAATCAGCGGGCCATAAACCACATAAGAGTGACCAGTAATCCAGCCGATGTCAGCGGTACACCAATAGACATCACTCTCAGCCTTGAGATCAAAGACTGCTTTATGCGTGAAAGCTGCCTGCGTTAAATAGCCGCCAGTTGTGTGAAAAATGCCCTTGGGCTTAGCGGTTGTGCCAGAGGTATAGAGAATAAAGAGTGGATGTTCGCTATCGAAACTTTCGGCAACATGCTCTGCTGATTGGCGATCGACAATGTCGTGCCACCAAATATCGAGTTCGCTATTCCACGCAGTTTCCTGTCCAGTGCGCTTTACAACGAGAACATTCTTGACATTGTGCTTGCCCTTGAGCGCTTCATCGACTGCTGGCTTGAGTGCAAATGCACCACCTTTGCGGAAACCACCATCGGCAGTAATCACTAGCGTGGCATCGGCATCTTGAATTCGCGAAAGTAGCGCCTCGGCAGAGAAGCCACCGAAGACAACAGAGTGCATCGCACCAATGCGGGCACATGCCAATATCGCAATTGCCGCTTCAGGAATCATCGGCATGTAAATCGCAACGCGATCTTCGGCCTTTATGCCAAGTTCAATGAGCGCATTGGCTGATTTCTTAACTTCACTGAGCAATTGTGCATAAGTAATTGTGCGGGTGTCACCTGGTTCGCCTTCAAAGTGAAAGGCAACACGATCGCCAATACCTGCTGCTACATGTCGATCTAAACAGTTAACCGATGCATTGAGCTTTCCGCCAATGAACCACTTTGCATAAGGAGAATTCCACTCCAACACTTTTGACCATGGCTTATCCCAGGTAAGTGCGCGCGCTTGCTCTTCCCAAAATCCCAATCGATCTCTCTGCGCGATTTCATAAATATCTGCCTTGGCATTTGCGGCAGCTGCAAACTCTTTGCTCGGTGCAAATGTGCGAGCTTCGTGAGATAAATTCTCTAGTGATTCGTTACTCATGATGCGCGAAAGGCTACCTTGCACAGCGCCCCGACGGAAGTGTTCTCACTCACTCGAGTTCTCCCCAAGTGATCACCGGTGCGAAGAAATTCCGTGTGGCGATCGCGGAAGATCTCACCCTGTGAAAGGAGGTCGTTATGTCCTTAATTTCCCTGCTGACATTGGCCATCAAAGCGCTGGGTAGTCCAGCGATTATGTCGGTGATCATTGCCGCTCTGAACAGAGCAGTTCTCCTGCTTGGGCGCTAAGGCCCAAATAAGGGTTGTATGAAAAATCGCCGTTGCCATTTGGCTGCGGCGATTTTTCTTACCGCCTCGGAGGTGCTTGAATTGACCGTAAGCCTCCAACAATGATCGAACGAGAAACAGTGGGAGCTGTAAATGCCAATTGCAACGCCTGAGATCTACGGCCAAATGCTCGATCGCGCTAAAGCTGGAGCATTCGCATATCCGGCAATAAATGTCTCTTCTTCGCAAACTTTAATTGCAGCACTTCGTGGTTTTGCCGAAGCGCAATCCGATGGCATCATCCAATTTTCCTGGGGCGGCGCAGAGTACGCATCAGGTTCAACCATTAAGAATTCAGTCGATGGTGCAGTTGCGCTCGCAGAGTATGCGCACATTGTTGCGAAAAATTATGGTGTCAACATCGCACTTCACACAGATCATTGCCCAGTTGAAAAACTCGATTCATTCATGCGACCACTTTTAGACATTGGCGCTAAGCGAATTGCATCGGGCCTTGCACCACTCTTCCAATCTCACATGTGGGATGGCTCAGCAGTTTCGATGCCAGAGAATATGAAGATTGCCGATGAATTGATTACAAAGTCACAAGCTGCGCGCACTATTTTAGAAATTGAAATCGGCGTTGTCGGTGGCGAAGAAGATGGCGTTGAAGCAAAACATGATGCCAAGCTGTACTCCACACCAGAAGATGCATTGATGACAGTGGAGACTCTTGGTTGGGGCGAACGCGGTCGCTACATGGTTGCCGCAACTTTTGGAAATGTGCACGGTGTTTATAAGCCAGGCAATGTGGTCCTGCAACCAAAGATTCTGCGCACTCTGCAAGATGCAGTCGCCGCAACGAAATCCCTCCCTGCTGGAAGCAAGCCGATGGACTTGGTATTCCACGGTGGATCGGGCTCGCTCCTTACTGAGATTCGCGAGGCCCTCGATTACGGCGTAATTAAGATGAATATCGATACCGATACGCAATATGCATTTACTCGCCCAGTGGTTGACCACGTGATGAAAAATTACGATGGCGTGCTGAAGGTTGATAGCGAAGTTGGCAACAAGAAGGCATACGATCCTCGTGCTTGGGGCAAAGCGGCCGAAGCCGGTATGGCTGCTCGCGTAGTCCGTGCCTGCGAAGACCTTCGCTCCACCGGCACTTCACTGTTGAAGTAGTACCTACAATCGAAAGCGAGAAGTAATTCATGCCTGCATTAGTTCTGCTCGGAGCACAGTGGGGCGACGAGGGAAAAGGTAAGGCAACCGATTTACTCGGAGATCGAGTCGATTATGTAGTGCGCTATCAGGGCGGAAATAACGCCGGCCACACCGTTGTCATCGGTGATCAGAAATATGCGCTCCACTTACTTCCATCGGGAATTCTTAGCCCCAATGTTGTGCCAGTTATCGGCAATGGTGTTGTTATCGATCCAGGTGTACTTCTTGAAGAGATCGCAGGACTCAAGGAGCGCGGAATCGATTGCTCAAAATTAGTTATTAGTTCTAATGCACATTTAATTACTCCTTACCATCGCACGATCGACAAAGTTTCAGAGCGCTTCTTAGGTAAGGCAAAAATTGGTACAACTGGTCGCGGCATTGGTCCTGCCTATGCCGACAAGATCAATCGCATCGGTATTCGCGTACAAGATTTATTCGATCCATCAATTCTGCGCCAGAAAATTGAAGGCGCACTTAAAGATAAGAACCAAGTTCTTATCAAAGTGTTTAATCGTAAGAATATTGAAGTAGATGAAGTCCTTGATGAGTACTTGAAATACGCTGAAATTCTCCGCCCTTATGTGGCTGATACATCGCTACTTCTCGATCAAGCACTTGCTGCAGGAAAGCGGGTACTTCTCGAAGGTTCACAGGGAACTCTGCTCGACGTTGATCACGGCACTTATCCCTTTGTTACATCGAGCAATCCCACTGCAGGTGGTGCATGTACTGGCTCTGGAATTGGTCCAACCAAGATCACTCGAGTTATCGGCATTGTTAAGGCCTATACAACTCGCGTGGGTTCTGGCCCATTTCCTACCGAACTCTTTGATGAAGATGGTGCAGCGCTACAACGCATCGGCGGTGAAGTTGGTGTCACAACTGGTCGTGCACGCCGCTGCGGTTGGTATGACGCACCGATCGCGCGTTATGCAGTGCGTGTAAATGGTTTAACTGATTTCTTCCTCACCAAGCTCGATGTTCTTACCGGCTGGGAGAAAATTCCAGTCTGTGTTGCTTATGAAATAGATGGCAAGCGAGTGGAAGAACTTCCAGCATCGCAATCTGATTTCCATCACGCAAAACCAATTTATGAATATCTGCCAGGTTGGAAAGAAGATATTCGAAGTGCGCGCAAACTCTCTGATCTACCAAAGAATGCGCAAGCCTACGTAGCTTTCTTAGAGAAGATCTCTGGTGCACCGATGAGTGCAATCGGAGTTGGCCCAGGTCGCGATGAAACGATTGTCGTCAAGGACTTTCTATAACCAATGAGAATCCTCCTAGTCGGAAGCGGCGGCCGCGAGCACGCACTTGCACTAGGGCTACATCAAGATCCTGCAGTCACTGATTTACATTGCGCACCAGGAAATCCTGGCATCGCCGAATTTGCCACACTCCATCCAGTTGATGTCACCGATAACATCGCAATCACTTCACTAGCTCAATCTTTAGCGGTTGATTTAGTTGTTGTGGGACCAGAAGTTCCCCTTGTCAATGGCGTCGCAGATGCACTTCGTGCCGGTGGTATTCCTACCTTTGGCCCCTCAAAGGCTGCAGCGCAATTAGAGGGTTCAAAGAATTTTGCTAAAGAAGTTATGCGCGATGCTGGAGTGCCAACGGCGCGTAGCTTTACTTGCACAACTGAGCAAGAAATTGCCGCGGCACTGGATGAATTCGGCGCACCCTATGTTGTTAAAGATGATGGGCTTGCAGCTGGCAAAGGCGTAGTTGTTACTCATGATCGAAGTGAAGCACTTGCTCATGCCCTTTCATGCAAGCGCGTGGTGATTGAAGAATATTTAGCAGGTCCAGAAATTTCACTCTTTGGTATTTCAGATGGCCAGAGAATTTTGGCGATGCAACCTGCCCAAGATTTCAAACGTGCACATGACAATGATGAAGGTCCAAATACTGGTGGCATGGGTGCGTACTCGCCGCTGCCATGGGCACCCAGTGACATCATCGAAGATACTCACAAACAAGTTTTGGCACCGATGATTGCTGAGATGGCAGCGCGTGGTACGCCATTTATTGGATTGCTCTATGCCGGACTTGCACTTACCGATCACGGTATTCGAGTCATTGAATTCAATGTGCGCTTTGGCGATCCAGAAACACAAGTGTTAATTCCACGGTTAATAACACCGCTTGGTCAACTACTGTTGGCAGCTGCCACCGGAAATCTTGCCCAGCAAGAATTGCAATGGCGCGATGAC